>NZ_JBLRVZ010000052.1:0-126109 GCF_048159505.1 Streptomyces sp. T028 | reverse complement strand
CGGGGGCCGGCTCGGACGGAACGGGGTACGTCCGCCCGAGCCGGCCGGAACACCGGCCCGGTGGTGACCGGACCGGCGGGTCGGGGGCCGGCGACGGGGTGCCGCCGGCGCGGGTGCGACCGACGGCGCGAGTGCGGCGGCCGAGGGTGCGGCGCCCGGCTCGGCGCCCGGCTCGGTGGAGCCTGCCTGTGCCCTGGAGGGCGGCGCCGGGGTCCCGACGAGTCGGGGCCGACGCCGACGCCCTGCTCGGTGGATCCTGCCGGTGCCCCGGAGAGCGGCGGCTGGGATGCCTCCCGTGTCTCCGGGGACGGGGGCTCCGAGAGCGACGGCCCGGGGCCGGTGGCTCCGGGGCCGGCCGGCATTCCGGATGCCTGCTCCGGGGATCCGGCCGTTGGCACCCGAGCCGACAGGACGGGGGCCTGCGGCGCGGAACCAGCCGCGTGGACCGGGCCGACGTATGGCCGGATCGCAGCCCGGCTGGGCCGACGCGCGACCAGGTCGACGCACGACCAGGCCCAACGTGCGACAGGGCCCGCGCACGACCCGGCCGACGTACAGCCAGGCCGGCGCACGACCCGGCTGGCGTACAGCCAGGCCGACGTACAGCCAGGCCGACGTACAGCCAGGCCGACGTACAGCCAGGCCGACGTACAGCCAGGCCGACGTACAGCCAGGCCGACGTACGACCAGGCCGACGTACGACCAGGCCGACGTACGACCAGGTCGGACGTCGCCGGTGGCCACCGCGCACACTCGGTGGCCACCGGAGTCGTCACGCGCAGGCGCGGACGGTCACCGGGTCCAGGGCCCGTACCGGGCGGACCGCGCCGACCGGTTCGCCGCCGCCGAGCAGCGCCTCGCCCGCGAACTCGGTGAGGAGGGCGGGGTCGACGCCCGCGCGGGCGAGGGCGGCCGCGGTGACCGGGATGCGGGCCCGGTTCGCGCCGTCGGAGATCTTGACGGCGACGGCGCGGCCGTCCGGGAGGGCGGCGACCTCCACGCCCTCGAAGCCGTCCTTGGCGAGCAGTCCGGGAACGGCCCGCATCAGGGCGGCCACGTCCCGGCCGGCGCCGGAGGCCATCTCGGCGTGGTCGCGCATGGCGTCCGCGACACGGGCCTCGGGGGTGCCGGGTGCCGCCGTGGTGATGCGGGCGGCGGCCCGGGCGAGGCCGTGCAGGGAGACGGAGAAGAGCGGGGCGCCGCACCCGTCGACGGTGACCCGTGCGATCCGCTGTCCGGTGAGGTCCTCGACGATCTCCGCGATCGCCTGCTGGAGCGGGTGCTCCGGGTCGAGGTGGCCGTCGAGGGACCAGCCGTTGAGCTTGCAGGTGTACAGCATGGCCGCGTGCTTGCCGGAGCAGTTCTGCGCGAGCCGGGAGGGCTCGCGGCCCTCGCGTATCCAGGTGTCGCGGACCGCCGGGTCGTACGGCATGTCCTTGACGTTGCGCAGGTCGTCCTCCGTGACGCCGGCCAGCTCGAGGATCCGCCGGGTCCCGGCTAGGTGGCGTTCCTCGCCGGAGTGGCTGGCGGCGGCGAGCGAGAGCAGCTCGCCGTCGAGCGGCAGCCCGGCCCGCAGCATCGCGACGGCCTGGACGGGCTTGAGCGCGGAGCGCGGGTAGAAGGCGGCCTCGATGTCGCCGAGCTGGAACTCGACGTCACCGTCCGTGCCGAGGACGACGACGGAGCCGTGGTGGACGCCCTCGGTCACTCCGCCCCGGACGAGGTGGGCGACGGGCGCGTGGAGGGGTTCACGGATCACGGGGGCGTCCGCGAGGGAGCTGCTGTACATGACTGCCTGGATCGCTCGGGAATGGTCGTGGGCCGGCGCCGGGGTCACGCGTCGGCCTTGGGCGAGGTGCGCGCGAGGTTGCGGCGGATGGCGTACCAGCCGGCGACGAGCGCTCCGACGATCAGCGGCAGGCACAGCACGGTGGTGCGTCCGGCGCCGCCGTCGGCGTACATGAGGACCAGGACCGAGGCGAGGAAGAACAGGGTCACGAGTTCGGTCCAGGGGGAGCCCGGGAGCTGGTAGCCCGGACGGGTCAGCTCGCCCTTCTGGGTCTTCTGCCAGAAGAGCAGGTGACAGATCATGATCATGCCCCAGGTGGAGAGGATGCCGATCGCCGCGAAGTTCAGGACGATCTCGAAGGCGTCCGCCGGGACCACGAAGTTGAGGCCGACGCCCAGGACACAGATACCGCTGGTGAGCAGGATGCCGCCGTACGGGACCTGGCTGCGGCTCATCTTC
Organism: Streptomyces sp. T028; assembly: GCF_048159505.1. NCBI lineage: Bacteria > Bacillati > Actinomycetota > Actinomycetes > Kitasatosporales > Streptomycetaceae > Streptomyces > Streptomyces sp. T028. Next base: position 123,861 of record NZ_JBLRVZ010000052.1, on the reverse strand, counting down.
GCGGTGAACTTCGGGGCGGAGCCGCTCACGGCCATGGAGCGCAGGATGCGGCCGGTGGAGTAGAGGCCGGAGTTCAGGGAGGACATGGCCGCCGTGAGGACGACCAGGTTCATCACGCCGCCCGCCGCCGGGACACCGATGTTGGACAGCACGGTGACGAAGGGGCTCTCGCCGGCCGTGTACTTGTTCCACGGGAGCAGCATCGAGAGGAGGACGACCGAGCCGACGTAGAACAGGCCCACGCGCCACATGATCGAGTTGATCGCCTTCGGCATGATCTTCTCGGGGTTCTCGGTCTCACCGGCGGCGACGCCGACCAGTTCGACGGAGGCGTAGGCGAAGACGACGCCCTGGATGATCAGCAGCATGGGCAGCAGGCCGTTGGGGAAGAGGCCGCCGTTGTCGGTGATCAGGGAGGGGCCGGGGTTGGTGCCGTCCACCGGGTGCTGGGTGACCAGCAGGAAGATGCCGATGCACATGAAGATCACCAGGGCGCTGACCTTGACGATGGCGAACCAGAACTCCAGTTCGCCGAAGATCTTCACCGAGATAAGGTTCACGGTGAGGACCACGGCCAGCGCGATCAGGGCGATCGCCCACTGAGGTATGTCGGAGAACATGCCCCAGTAGTGGGTGTAGGTGGCGACCGCGGTGATGTCGGCGATACCGGTGGTGGCCCAGTTCAGGAAGTACATCCAGCCCGCGGTGTACGCGCCCTTCTCGCCGAGGAACTCGCGGGCGTACGACACGAAGGCGCCGGAGGACGGGCGGTACAGGACGAGTTCGCCGAGGGCGCGCACGACGAGGAACGCGAAGACGCCGCAGACGGCGTACGCGACGAAGAGGGAGGGCCCGGCGTCGGCGAGCCGGCCGCCCGCGCCGAGGAAGAGGCCGGTGCCGATGGCACCGCCGATGGCGATCATGTTGACGTGCCGGTGCTTCAGCGACTTGCTGTAGCCGTGGTCGCCGGCGTCCATGTGACCGGACGAGGGGCGCGTCTCGTCTTTGAGGTGCTGTTCGCTCACGCCTCGGGTCCGCCTTCCAGGGGAGTACTCGTGCCAGGGGGTCGCACGATGTCGGTGAGGGTCGTCTCGACGCGGTCGAGGTGATGGCTCATCGCCTCCACCGCGTCGTGCTCGGAACCGTCGATCAGCGCCTCGACGATGGCCCGGTGCTCGCGGTTGGACTGCTCGCGCCGGCCGCCCAGCTCGTTGAGGAAGGCCGACTGACGCGCCAGTGCGTCCCGGATCTCCTCGATGACCCGGCGGAAGACCGGGTTCTGGGCGGCTTCGGCCACGGCCAGGTGGAAGAGGGTGTCCATCGCGACCCACGCGGTGGTGTCCGTCTCCCGTTCCATGCGGTCGAGCAGATGGGCCAGGTGGTCCAGGTTCTCCGGGGTGCGGCGCTGTGCCGCGTACCCGGCGACCGGGATCTCGACGTGGCGGCGCACCTCCAGCAGGTCGCTGGCCGCGTAGTCGCCGAAGGTGGGGTCCTCGACGGTGTTCGCGATGACGAAGGTGCCCTTGCCGGTCTTGGCGACCGTCAGGCCCATGGTCTGCAGGGCGCGCAGCGCCTCCCGGAGCACGGGCCGGGAGACCTCGAGGGTGCGGCAGAGCTCCGCCTCGGAGGGGAGCTTGTCGCCGATGGCGTACTCGCCGCGCTCGATGGCGCCACGGAGGTGGGCGAGAACCGCTTCCATCGCGCTGACGCGCCGCGGGATCGCACCACCTGTCTGGCTGTCTGACAGGTTCACGGGAGAGATGTTCCGGTTTACGTACGGGTGTGTCAAGGGCGGTGAAACAAAAAATTCAGCGGACGGGAAGCCTGCATTCGAAACTTCCCGCCCGCCGGTGATCGACCACCGGTGGTCAACTGTTCAGCACGCCGGTCCCCAACAGGCCGAACAGCAGCAGACCGACGACGATCCGGTAGATCACGAAGGCGTTGAAGGAGTGCTTGGCGACGAACTTCAGCAGCCAGGCGATGGAGGCGTACGCCACCACGAACGAGACGGCGGTGCCGACGGCCAGCGGGGCGGCGCCCGCGCCCGTGCCGAGCGCGTCCTTCAGCTCGTACAGGCCCGCGCCGGTCAGGGCGGGGATGCCGAGGAAGAAGGACAGCCGGGTGGCGGCCACGCGGTCCAGGTCGAGCATGAGCGCGGTGGACATGGTGGCGCCGGAGCGGGAGAAGCCGGGGAAGAGCAGCGCGAGGATCTGGGAGCTGCCGACGAGCATCGCGTCCTTGAACGAGGTGTCGTCCTCGCCGCGCTTGTGCCGGCCCATCCGGTCGGCGGCCCACATCACACCGCTGCCGGCGATCAGCGAGCCGGCGACCACCCACAGGGAGGCCAGCGGCCCCTCGATGAGCGGCTTGGCGGCGAGACCGACGACGACGATCGGGATCGTCGCGTAGATGACCCACCAGGCGAACCTGTAGTCGTGGTGGACGCGCTCCTCGCGGTTGCGCAGACCCCGGAACCAGGCCGACACGATCCGCACGATGTCCTTGCGGAAGTACACCAGCACGGCGGCGATCGCCCCGACCTGGATCACCGCGGAGAAGCCGACGACGGCGTCGTCGTCGACCGGGATGTTCATCAGCCCCTCGGTGATCTTCAGATGGCCGGTGGAGGAGACGGGGAGGAACTCGGTCACTCCCTCGACGGCTCCGAGGACGACGGCTTGGCCGACGGAGATGGCGCTCATGGAATCCAGTTCTGGGTGGGTCGACAACGGCGAGGGACAGTCCTACCAGGCGATTCCTGGCGGCCGTGGCACGGTGGACCGGCTAGGACCACACCGCCTGGCCTATCGCGACCCCGGCGAACGCGGCCCCGAGGCCCGCCACCAGGCTCCCGAGGACATTGGCGGCAGCGTAGAGGCCCGCGCCGGTCTCGGTCAGCCGGAGCGTCTCGTACGAGAACGTCGAGTACGTCGTCAGGGCCCCACAGAAGCCCGTGCCCAGGAGCAACCGCAGGTCGGGGCTGAGGGAGGCGGCGCCGGTCAGGGTGCCGAGGATCAGACAGCCGGTCACGTTGACGACGAAGGTGCCCCAGGGGAACACCGAGTCGTGCCGGGACTGCACCGCGCGGTCGGTGAGATAGCGCGCGGGCGCGCCGATCATGCCGCCCACGACGACCACCAGCCAGTTCACAACGACTTCTTACCCTTCGTATCCGGTTCGTCCTGGTTCCTGCCGCGCCCCGCGTACTTGATCACATGGCACTCGTCGAGCACGACCAGGCCTTCGGTGACCAGTTCGTCGAGCTGCGGCAGGAAGGCCTGCACCCGCTCCTCCGTGTCGACGATGACGACGGCGACGGGCAGGTCCTCGCTGAGCGAGAGCAGCCGCGAGGTGTGGATCAGGGAGGAGGCGCCGAAGCCCTCCACGCCGTGGAAGACGCTGGCGCCGGCGAGCCCGGCGGCGTGGGCGCGGTGGACGATCTCGCTGTAGAGGGGCTTGTGGCGCCAGGTGTCGTTCTCACCGACGAAGACGGTCAGGCGCAGGGCGTTGCCGGTCAGTCTCTTCATCGCTGCCTCCGCGAACTCGTGGGCAGGGCGCGGCGGGTCGCGGTGGCCGCGAGCCACACGGCCCCGAGCGCCGCGCACAGGGTCGCGGCGAGGTAGGCGAACGCGGTGCCCGGGCGGCCCGCGTCGACCAGCCGCTGGATGTCGACGGCGTACGTCGAGAAGGTCGTGAAGCCGCCGAGGACGCCGGTGCCGAAGAAGGGGCGCACCAGCCGGTGCACGGTCAGCACCTCGGTGACCAGCACCAGGAAGACACCGATCACCGCACAGCCGACGACGTTCACCCAGAGGGTCGTCCAGGGGAAGCCGCCGGTGGCCGTCGGCCACCACAGCGCCGCGGCGTAGCGGGCGGTGGCGCCGATCCCGCCGCCCACGGCGACGGCGGCGACCACCGGGAGCTGACCGGCCCCGGTGGTCCCGCGCGGGGTGCTGGTGCGGAGGCTCTCGGCCTCGGGAGCTGACATGTCGCACCAGCGTATCGCCGTCTCACTCGGCCAAGGTCGCCGTCCTACTTGGTCAGGGGTGCCTCGCAGACCGCGATGCCCGGCTCCCAGAGGCTGCCCAGGACCAGTCGTCCGCCGGTCTCGCAGACGCTGGTGACCATGCGGTAGCCGGAGCGGCGGCGGGTGAGGTGTTCCACGATCCGGCCGTCGTCGTCGACCGCGAGGACCCCGGCGGTGCCCGAGGGGCGGTACGGCGCGCGCAGGGCCACGCGGGCGGCGCGGCGGCGTACGGCGGGACGGGCGCGGTGGAGGAGGTCGAGCGGGGGGACCCGCGGGCCGGCGAGGGCGACCCAGATCGGGCCGTCGGGGGCGCCGCGCCAGAGGTTGTCGGGGAAGCCGGGCAGGTTCTCGAGGAAGGGGTCGGCCTGTCCGGCGCGGGGGCCGGTGAGGTGGAAGCGGGTGAGGCGGCGGGCGCCGGTCTCGGCGACGACCAGGAACGAGTCGTCGGCGCCGCGGGCGATCCCGTTGGCGAACTGCAGCCCGTCCAGGACGATCTCGGCCTCGCGGGCGCCCGGTTCGAGGCGCAGCAACCGTCCGGTGCCGGTGTGTTCGACGATGTCGCCCATCCAGTCGCGCAGCGGATGGAGCCGGTTGGAGACGGTGAAATAGACCGTGCCGTCGGGCAGGGCGACGACGTTGCTGCAGAAGCGGAGCCTCTCCCCCGCCGCGGACCCGGTCAGGACGCGGACGTTGCCGGGGCCGGCCTCGGGGTCGACGCGCAGCAGTGCGCCCTCGGCGTCGCACACCAGCAGATCGCCGTCGGGGAGGAGTTCGAGGCCGAGCGGACGGCCGCCGATCTCGCCGACGCATTCGACACGGGCCGCGGCCGGGTCGTCCAGACCGTCGATCCGCAGGATCCGTCCGTCGGCCACCCCGGTCAGCACCCGTCCTCTGGGGTCGGCGACGACGTCTTCGGGGCCGTGCCCGGGGAGAGTGAGGTACCTGATCGGAACGAGGGCCGTCCGACGGTCCATGGGGGTCCGCCCTTCCTGGAGGAGGCGGCCATCCTCGCAGGCAGGGATGGAGTCGGCAGGTCGTGGCCGGGGTCTTTTGCCGGGGTTTTCCGGAAACGGTTCTCCAGGGGCGCTTCCGGCTGCGCGCAGGGCTCTGGCGTCTCTTCCCGCCGCCCTTCACCATCCCTTCTCGAACATGCGCGCCACCTCGGCGATGCGGATCTCGTCGCGCCGGTAGTGGACGCGCCGCTTGATGCGGGTGGCGCGCAGCAGGCCGAGGTCGGTGAGCAGGGTGAGATGGGTGTCGGCCACCTGGCGGCGCACGCCGAGTTTCGCCGCGATCGCGTCCGCGGTGACGCCGTCCCGGACGAGGTCGCCGTGCCGCTGGGGCGGGAAGTGCCGGGCCGGATCCTTCAGCCATTCCAGGATGGCCAGTCGCCTCTCACCACCGGGAGTCCTCAGCATGGTCGTCCCCCTCCGTCCGGGCCTCCTCGTGCCGTGTCGTCCCACTGTCGCGCAGCCTGGGATGCCGTGTCCCGGACTCGGCAAGCGTTGGCCGGGATCGAACACCCTTGGCGCACAGGGGCGTTCGTATACGGAGGGCCTCCGGATGCCGAGGCCGAAACGCGCGGGGCCCGGCCGCGTGATGTGCGGCCGGGCCCCTTGTGCGGGTCGGGCGGTCAGCGGTGGCTGAACCACGCCATCGAGGACAGGGCCTTGTCGTCGTAGCCGAACAGGGCCTGGTTCTCCCAGCCGTTGCCCGAGGTGGCGTCGGTCGGGTCCCAGCCGTTGCCGGTGACGGCGGTCCAGGTCGCCTCCCAGTAGAAGACGCCGAGACCGCGGCCGTTCGGGACGGCCTCCACGATGTTCGTGACGGCGTTCATCCAGGCGAGCTGGCCGGCCGCGGACGCCGGGTAGCCGGAGACCAGTTCACCGGTGGTGTCGATCTGGTTGGTGAGCGAGTCGTCGCTGTCGAGCCGGAAGGGGTAGGCCGTCTCGGCGACGAAGACCGGCTTGCCGTAGCGGGAGGCCGCGTCGTCCAGGGTCGTCTGGAAGTCGTAGAGCGAGCCATGCCAGTAGCCGTAGTACGACAGGCCGATCGCGTCGAACTTCACGCCGCCCGCGACGGCGTTGTCGAACCACGTGCGGGTGCCGGAGAGGTCACCGCCCTTGGCGAGGTGCAGGGCGACCGTGGTGGACGAGTTGACCGCCTTGACGGCGTTGTAGCCCGAGTTGAGCAGTCCGGCGAGCTGCGACCAGTTGGAGGTGGAACCCTCGTTCCACAGCATGCCGCCGTTGATCTCGTTGCCCACCTGGACCATGTCGGCGGTGGTGCCCTGCGCCTTCAGCGCGTTCAGCACGTCGTACGTGTGGTTGTACACGTCGGTGGTCAGCTGGCTGTAGGTGTGCCCCGACCACGCGGACGGCTTGGACTGGGCGCCCGGGTCGGCCCAGGTGTCCGAGTAGTGGAAGTCGACCAGCAGCTTCATGCCGGCCGCCTTGACGCGCTTGGCCATGGCCAGCACGCGTGTCTTGTTGTTGTAGCCGTCGGCCGGGTTGACCCAGACCTTCAGGCGCGCGTAGTTCATGCCGGCGTTGTCCAGGATGGAGATCGCGTCGCCGGTGCTGCCGGAGCTCCACTTGTAGACGCCGCCCTTCGCCTCGCTCTTGGCGAGGGAGGAGATGTCGGCACCGTGGATCGACGTGCTGGTCGTGCCGGACGTGAAGGTCAGGTCGTCGACGTTGATCCAGTTGCCCGCGTTCGCGTCACTGTTGATGCTGATCGTGCACTGGTTGTTGGTCACGCTGACCGGCACCACGATGTGGATCCAGCCGCTCGAGGAGACCGGCAGGTCGGTGCGCTGCTCCGTGCCGCCGCAGTTCTTGAGCGCGATGTACGCCGAGTTCTGACCGCCGCCCGAGCGCACCCAGGCGGTGAGCTTGTAGTTGCCGTTGGTCAGGCCGGACAGGTACTGGTACGTCTCCACCTTGTAGGCGGACGACGACCAGTGGCTCAGGCGGTAGCTTCCGCCGTGGCCGCCGGCCTCGGTGAAGGAGGCCGCGTTCTGGCCGGCCGCGGAGTACGTCGACCAGCCGGTCGGCGTCGCGGTGCCGGTGCCGTCGGACTCGAAGCCGCCGTTGGTGAGCGTGCTCGCCGCCTGGGCGGTCTGCGCGGGCAGTGCGGTGAGGGCGAGCCCCGCGACAAGAGGCAGGAGCAGTGCTCTGGAGGTGCGTCTGGGATGGAACATCTTCGTCCGTCGTCCCTTCGACGTATGGGGTGGGATCCCTCGGATGAGGGAGAGACCCCCTCCGCCCGCGGCTCGCGGCTCCACGGGCGGAGGGGGAGTCGGTTCAGCCGTCGAGCCGGACGACCCGTACGGCCCCTGCCGGGACCGCGAGGCGGCCTGCGGCGCGTTCGCCGGTGAGCAGCTCGGTGCCGGAGGTCTCCAGCGGCACCTTGGCGTCGGTGGCGGTGTGGTTGATCGCGAAGAGGTAGCCGCCGGTCTCCCCGGAGCGCCGTACGACCTCGACGTCGTGGGGCAGGTCGGCGCGCGGGTCGAGCGCTGCGTCCTCGGTGGCCCAGCCGAGCAGGGCGTCCAGGCCCTCGTGGCCGAGGCGGGTGGAGACGTACCAGGCGGTGCCCTCGCCGAGGCGGTGCCGGGTGACGGCCGGGTGGCCGGCGGTGAGGCCGTCGGCGTACGTCCACACGGTCTCGGCGCCGCGCGGCACGACGAACTCGGTCCACACGTCGCCGCCGAGTTCGGAGCCGTCGGGGCCGGTGAGCCGCACGCTCTGGCCGGCGAGCAGCGGCGAGAACTCCTCGACGGTCAGGCCGAGGACGTCGCGCAGCGCGCCCGGGTGGGCGCCCTCGTGGACGGCGTCGTGCTCGTCGACGATCCCGGAGAAGTACGACACGACGAGGGTGCCGCCGTTCTCGACGTACGCCGTGAGGTTGTTCCCGGCCGCCTCCGTCATCAGGTAGAGCGCGGGCACCACGACCAGGGGGTACTTCGACAGGTCGGCCTCGGGGTGGGCGAAGTCGACGGTGAGGTGGCGGTCGTAGAGCGCCTCGTAGAAGGCGTCGGCGCGCTCGCGGGCGTCGTGGTCCTCGCTGGGGCGCCAGGCGAGGTTCTGCGCCCACCAGGAGTGCCAGTCCCACAGGACCGCCACGTCGGCCTCGGTGCGGGTGCCCCGGATCGTGGCCAGGGAGTCGAGGGACGCGCCGAGCTCGACCACCTCGCGCCACACGCGCGTGTCGGTGCCGCCGTGCGGGACCATCGCCGAGTGGAACTTCTCGGCGCCGCGCCGGGACTGGCGCCACTGGAAGAACATCGCACCCTCGGAGCCGCGGGCGACATGGCCGAGCGAGTTGCGGGCCATCTGGCCGGGCGCCTTGGCGGGGTTGCGGGGCTGCCAGTTGATGCCCGAGGTGGAGTGTTCGAGCAGGATCCAGGGGGCGCCGCCCGCGACCGAGCGGGTGAGGTCGGCGGCCATCGCCAGGTTGACGTGGGTGCGGCGGCCGTCGGTGATGAGGTAGTGGTCGTTGGTGACGATGTCGACCTCGCGGCCCCACGCCCAGTAGTCGATGGAGTCGCACTGGCTGAGGGCCGTCATGAAGTTCGTGGTGACCGGGACGCCGGGCGCGAGGCGATGCAGGATGTCCCGCTCCATGACGAAGTTCTCGCGGATGGTGGCATCGGCGAAGCGCTTGTAGTCCAGCGCCTGGCCGGGGTTGCCGACGGTGGGGGTGGCGCGGGGCGGGTTGATGTCCTCGAGGCTCGCGTAGTGCTGGCCCCAGAAGGCGGTGCCCCATGCCTCGTTCACCGCCTCGACCGTGCCGTACGTCGTCGTGAGCCAGCGGCGGAAGTGGGCGGCGCAGGAGTCGCAGTAGCAGGCCGAGACGGGGACGCCGTACTCGTTGTGCACGTGCCACATCGCCAGGGCCGGGTGGTCGCCGTAGCGCTCGGCGAGCCGGGTGGTGATGTTCGCGGCGGCCGCGCGGTAGTCGGCGTTGCTGTGGCAGATGGCGCCGCGCGAGCCGAACTCCAGGCGTACGCCCTCGGGCGTCACCGGCAGGGCGTCGGGGTGGGCGCGGTAGAACCACACGGGCGGGACGACGGTGGGGGTGCCCAGGTCCACGCGGATGCCGTTGTCGTGGAGCAGGCCGATGATCCGGTCAAGCCAGCCGAAGTCGTACACCCCGGGTGAGGGCTCCAGGAGCGCCCAGGAGAAGATTCCGACGCTCACCATGGTGACGCCGGCCTCCCGCATCAGCCGGACGTCTTCGTGCCAGACACTTTCCGGCCATTGTTCGGGGTTGTAGTCCCCACCGAAGGCGAGCCTGGTCAGGCCCCGGGGGGTGGTCTCCGGCATGGATGTCTCCCGTTTAATCGATCATTTGGGAACGTGCACACACGGTGGCGGCCGCTCGGAGCCCAACATAACCGCACAGCAACAACCATTGACAAGTGTCCGGGATGTTTCTCTACTGTGAACGCTCACAGAGCACAGCACGGCCGAGCATGGCCGGCCTGCTGATCCAACGCCTTCACTTCAGGCCCAGGCCCCTTGAAGGCCCTCGTCAGGGGAGAACACCCATGCAGTTCACGATGCGCCGCCGCCTCGTGGCCACGTCCATCGCCGTCGCCCTCGGTGCCACCACTCTCGCCGCCTGCAGCTCCGACTCCGACGACAAGGGCTCCGCCGACTCCGGCCCGGTCTCCCTGACCTACTGGGCCTGGGCTCCGGGCATGGACAAGGTCACCGCGATCTGGAACAAGGAGCACCCCGACATCCAGGTCACGGTGAAGAAGCAGGCCTCCGGCGACGAGCTGGTCACCAAGATCATCACGGCGGCCAAGGCCAAGAAGGCGCCCGACCTGGTGCAGGCCGAGTACCAGGCGCTCCCCACCCTGGTCAGCAACGACGTTCTCGCCGACATCACGGACGAGGTGAAGGACGCCGAGGACAAGTTCGCCTCCGGCATCTGGCAGATGGTGACCCTCGGCACGGACAGCGCCTACGCGATCCCCCAGGACTCCGGGCCGCTGATGTTCTACTACCGCGAGGACCTCTTCAAGAAGTACGGCCTGACCGTCCCCACCACCTGGGAGGAGTTCGCGGACACCGCTCGCGCGCTCAAGAAGAAGGACTCCTCGAAGGCGCTCACCACGTTCTCCGCCAACGACTCCGGTCTCTTCGCGGGCCTCGCCCAGCAGGCCGGCGCGAAGTGGTGGACCACCGAGGGCCAGAAGTGGAAGGTCGCCATCGACGACGACGCCACCAAGAAGGTCGCCGACTTCTGGGGCGGTCTGGTCGAGGAGGGCGCCATAGACAACCAGCCGATGTACACCCCGGCCTGGAACAAGGCGCTCAACACCGGCAAGCAGATCGCCTGGGTCAGTGCCGTCTGGGCGCCCGGCGTTCTGACCACCGCCGCCCCCGACACCGCCGGCAAGTGGGCGATGGCCCCGCTGCCGCAGTGGAGCGCGGGTGAGAGCGCCACCGGCAGCTGGGGCGGCTCCTCCACCGGCATCACCAACGACTCCAAGCACAAGGAGGCCGCGGCCGAGTTCGCCACCTGGCTGAACACCGACGAGGAGGCCCTCGCCGCGATGGTGAAGGAGGGCGGCATCTACCCGGCCGCCACCGCCGCCCAGACCGGTAGCGCCCTGTCCGAGGCGCCGGCCTTCTTCTCGAACCAGCCGGACTTCTACACCAAGGCCGCCGAGATCGCGAAGACCACCGCGCCGTCCGCCTGGGGCCCGAACGTCAACGTCGCGTACACGACGTTCAAGGACGCCTTCGGCAAGGCCGCCAAGGCCAAGAGCAAGGCCGAGTTCGGCACCGCGCTGACCGCCATGCAGGACGACACCGTCGCCGACATGAAGAAGCAGGGCTTCGAGGTCTCCGAGTGATGTCAGGTACCACCCAGAACACCGGCAAGGTGGCGCACGGCTCCGGCCGTGCGCCCCGCGCCCGCACCCACAGCGGGCGCGTGCGGCGTGCCCCGTACGCCTTCCTCTTCCCCGCCGTCGTCCTGTTCCTGCTGTTCTTCGTCCTGCCCATCGGGTACGCGATCTACCTCAGCCTCCGCAAGGTCGAGGTCAAGGGCCTGGGCCTGGGGTCCGGCGCCCGCAGCGAGGTGTGGACGGGTCTGTCCAACTACACCGCCGCCCTCTCCGACTCCGAACTGCTCAACGGCGCCCTGCGCGTCCTCGGTTACGGCGCCATCGTCGTCCCCGTGATGCTCGGCTCCGCCCTGCTCTTCGCGCTCATGCTGGACACCGACCGGGTGCGGCTCACCTCCTTCACCCGGCTGGCGATCTTCCTGCCCTACGCCATCCCCGGCGTGATCGCGGCCCTGCTGTGGGGCTTCCTGTACCTGCCGAGCGTCAGCCCCTTCTACTTCCTGCTCGACAAGACGGGTCTGCCGGAGCCCAACCTGCTGGACGGTGGACCGCTGTTCATCGCCCTGTCGAACATCGCGATCTGGGGCGGCACCGGCTTCAACATGATCGTCATCTACACCTCGCTCAGGGCCATCCCGGCCGAGGTGTACGAGGCGGCGAAGCTGGACGGCTGCTCCCAGCTGCAGACCGCGCTGCGGATCAAGATCCCGATGGTGGCACCCTCCCTGGTGCTCACCTTCTTCTTCTCGATCATCGCGACGCTTCAGGTGTTCGCCGAGCCGATGACCCTCAAACCGATGACCAACGCCATCTCCACCACCTGGAGTCCGCTGATGAAGGTGTACCAGGACGCCTTCGGCAACAACGACATCTACGCGGCCTCCGCCCAAGCCGTGATCATCGCCGTCGCCACCCTGGTCCTGTCCTTCGGATTCCTGCGCATCGCGAACGCCCGCTCCAAGCAGGAGGAAGCCCGATGAGTTCTCTTGCCGTCCGGAAGGCCGCCCCGGCGGCCGGCACCACACCCGGCACCGCCCAGGGCCCGCCACTGCGCCGCCGTATCGCTTTCGTCCCCACGCTCGTCCTGCTGGCCGGAGCCGCGTACTGCCTCCTGCCGGTCGCCTGGGTGGTCATGGCCGCCACCAAGTCGGGCAAGGAGCTGTTCTCCACCTTCACCCTCCTGCCAGGCACCGGTTTCACCCAGAACGTCGCCGATCTGACCGCCTACCGCGACGGCATCTACTGGCAGTGGATGGGCAACTCGGCCCTGTACGCGGGGCTGGGCGCGCTGCTGTCGACCGCGGTCTCCGCCGTCTCCGGCTACGCCCTCGCCGTCTACCGCTTCCGCGGACGCGAGACCGTCTTCAACATCCTGCTGGCCGGCGTTCTGATGCCGCCCGTCATCCTCGCCATCCCGCAGTACCTGCTGATGGCCAAGGCGGACCTGACGGATTCCTACGCCTCCGTGCTGCTGCCGCTGGTCCTCTCCCCGTACGGGGTCTACCTGGGTCGTATCTACGCAGCCGCGGCCGTACCGTCCGACGTGGTGGAAGCGGGACGGATGGACGGGGCCGGTGAGTGGCGGATCTTCATGCGGATCGGGCTGCCGATGATGGTGCCCGGACTGGTGACGATCTTCCTCTTCCAGTTCGTGGCGATCTGGAACAACTTCCTGTTGCCGTACATCATGCTGAGCGACGACGAGAAGTTCCCCATGACACTGGGCCTGTTCACCCTGCTCAACCAGGGCAACAGCCAGCCGTCGCTCTACACGCTGGTCATCACCGGCGCGCTGCTGGCGATCGCCCCGCTCATCGCCCTGTTCCTGGTCATCCAGCGTTTCTGGAGCCTCGACCTGCTCTCCGGGGCCGTAAAGTCATGACCATGGGTAACACGGGGGGCCGACGGAAACCGCCGACCATTCACGACGTGGCACGGGTGGCGGGAGTCTCCCGGGGCACTGTGTCGCGCGTGCTCAACGGCGGTCACTACGTCAGCCCGGCGGCGCAGGAAGCTGTCAACGCGGCGATCCGCAAGACGGGTTACGTCGTGAACCGGCACGCCCGCTCGCTGATCACCGGGCGCTCGGACTCGATCGGCTTCCTGCTGACGGAACCGCAGGAGAAACTCTTCGAGGACCCCAACTTCAACGTCCTCCTGCGGTGTTGCACCCAGGCCCTGGCCGCGCACGACATCCCGCTGCTGCTGATGCTGGCCGGCACGCAGGACGAGCGACGCCGGATCATGCGGTACATCACCGCGGGCCATGTCGACGGCGTGCTGCTGGTGTCCAGCCACTCCGGGGACCCGGTCGCCGAGGAGCTGCGCGAGGCGGGCGTGCCGCTCGTCCAGTGCGGCAAGCCCATGGGGACCGGCTCCAAGGTGAGTTACGTGGCGGCCGACGACCGCGACGGCGCCCGTGACATGGTGCGCCACCTGCTGTCGCTGGGCCGCCGCCGCATCGGTGTGGTGACCGGCGCGCTGGACCTGCCGGGCGGTGTCGACCGTCTCGCCGGGTACAAGGAGGTGCTCACGGAGGCGGGCATCGAGATCGACGAGCGGCTCATCGTCTCCGGCGACTACAGCCGGGCCAGCGGTGAGGCGGGCGCCGAACGGCTGCTGGCGCAGGCCCCGGACATGGACGCCGTGTTCGTGGCCTCCGACCTGATGGCACAGGGCGCTATGACGGCGCTGCACCGGGCGGGGCGCCGGGTCCCCGAGGACGTGGCCGTGGGCGGCTTCGACGACTCCACCGCGGCGACGGAGGCCACCCCCGCCCTCACCACGATTCGCCAGCCCTACGACCGCATCAGCAGCGAGATGGTGCGCGTCCTCCTCGCGCAGATAGGCGGCGAGGACCCGGCGGCGGTGATCCTGCCGACGGAGCTGGTCAAGCGGGACTCCACGTGAATCGATGTGAATCGATGTGAATCGATGTGAATCGATGTGAGGGGACGGGGCCGGTCGTGACGACCGGCCCCGTTTTCGTCCGGGCCTTTCGGTCGGGTTCGGTCAGGATCGGAGAAGCGGTCTCCCCCTCCCCCGCCCTAGCGTGAAACCACCGACGGAATCCCGTCGGGGCCACGCGCAAGCAGGGAGTGACCTGACCATGACCACCACCGGAGTTCAGACGATCATCTACCCCGTCAAGGACGCCGACCGGGCGAAGGCCCTGTTCAGCGCGCTGCTGGAGGTCGAGCCGTACGCCGACGAGCCCTACTACGTCGGTTTCAAGGCCGCCGGCCAGGACGTCGGCCTCAACCCGAACGGCCATGCCCAGGGCCTGACCGGACCGGTCCCCTACTGGCACGTCTCCGACATCCGGGCGCGGCTCGCGGCCGTGGTGGAGGCGGGGGCCGAGGTGCTCCAGGACATCCAGGATGTCGGCAACGGCCGGCTCATCGCCTCCGTGAAGGACCCGGACGGCAACCTGGTCGGACTGCTCCAGGACCCGTCGTAGGAATCGCCGTAGGGCCCCTGGCGGGAAACTGCTTGCACCCGCACTAGTTGCACAGTCAACAAATACCGGAAATGGTGTTACGGTGCGGGTATGGCAGTGAAGACGGCCGGGGCGGGCCTCGAGGAGCGGTGGCGGGACATCCTGTCGGTGCACGCGCGCACGATGTGCGAGATCGACCGCGCGCTGCACCCGCACGGCCTCGGAGCGAGCGACTTCGAGGTGCTCGACATCCTCGCCGCCGAGGCGCCCCGGCAGGACGACCAGTGCCGGGTGCAGGACCTCGTCGGCCGGGTGCACCTCAGCCAGAGCGCCCTGTCCCGTCTCATCGGCCGACTGGAGAAGGACGGCCTGGTGGAACGGGCCGTGTGCATGGAGGACCGGCGCGGGGTGTACGTCGCCCTCACCCGCAAGGGCCGTGACCTGCACTCCGAGGTGCTGCCGCTGCAGCGGGCGGTGCTGGAGCGGATGCTCGGGAGCTCCTGAACAGGGTGTTGGTGACGCGGGTCAGCGGGCGAGCAGGGTGCGTACCCCCTCGGAGGTGAGCGTCAGCGGGTGGTCACCGGCCGCGTCGATGGCGAGTGACAGGTCCTCGGCGGGCCACTGCGCGGCGAGCGCGCCGAGGGGCACCAGGCGGTAGCGCTCGATGCCGGGCAGCAGTCCCGCCATCTCGGGTTCGGACGTGAACACCGGGACGACGGGCGCGCCGCCGGGGTTCTCCAGCACCGGCAGGGCCACACGGCCCGGGTCGGTGGCGTCCTCGTCGGTGGCGTCGTCGGGTATCGGCACCAGGACGTCGCAGTGCGCGAGCGTGTCCAGGGCCACGGTGTCCCCGGTGTCCCGGGACAGCGCGTCCAGGGCCCACCGGGCGGGGTCGGCGTTGTGGTCGTGGGCGGGCGTCTCCATGACGGTTCCCCTCGTCGCGGCGGTCGTACGGCCCGCTCCCGAAGGCATACTCCGGGGCGGTCCGGCCTCGCGTACCCGATCGTGCGGGGATCATTCACGGTATGACCACGCTGTTGCCGCAAAGGGCCAGGGCCGGGGCCGTCAGGGCGGCCCCGGCTCCCGGGGTCAGTTCACGCGCCGACCTCCGCGACGCGTAAGCCCTCGCTGCGTATGCACCGCTGGATCATCGCCGCGGCGGCGCGTACATGGGGCGACACGCGTCTCGGCTGGACCACGTCCAGCGGGCCCACCACGCCGACGGCGGCCACGACCGCGCCGCGGCTGTCGCGCACGGGTACCGCGAAGCCCGCCCGGTCGGGGGTGAGCGTGCCCTGGACGGCGGCGCAGCCCTCCCGGCGGACTCTGGCGAGGCACTGCTGGAGTGCGGCGCCACTGGTGATGGTGGCGGGGGTGTAGGAACGCAGGGGGCCCGCGCACACCTCGTTCTGCAGGGCGGCGCCGGCGTGGGCGAGCAGGACCTGTCCCACGGCGGAGGCATGCAGCGGGACCCGGCGGCCGGCGTCGCCGTAGCCGGTGAAGGCGTCCGGGTCGTTGGAAACGAAGGTGAGGCAGACGCTTTCCATCCCGTCGCGGATGGCGATGGTCGCCGCGGCCGAGGTCTGCCCGTGCAGGGTGACCAGATGGGGCTGGGCGGCCTCGAGGACCGCCGAGGAGCGCGGCGCAAGCACGGCCGTCTCCCACAGGCGCAGTCCGATGCTGTATCCGCCGTCGGCGCACCGTTCCAGCGCGCCCCAGCCGTGCAGCTTGTTGACGATGCGGTGGACGGTCGCGACGGGCAGACCGGATCGCCGGCTGATGTCGCTGAGCGTCAGAGTGCGGTTGTCCCGGTCGAAGGCGCCGAGGATGCTGAGCGTCCGGTCCACGACGGAGCGTTCCGGAGCAGCGGAGTGGGGGGTGGTCATCCCGTTCAGAGTCCCTTCACCTTCAGGTTCATGGCGCGTGTTGACACGTGCGCGCACGCGAACGTGCACACATGAGCACCAGAAGTGATCTGGCATCGGGCGACCACATCTATCATTGAACCCTCAAGTGGCCAGTGAAAGGTCGATTCCGGAACGTTCATGGTCGATTTCGCATCGTTACCGATCCCCGTCGTGCCCTACCGGCCCGTCTGCCGACCCGGTCTCGGTGTTGCGGCGCTGAGCCTGAGGGAAGTTCTCACCTTCGCGTCACGGAGGTTCCTCGCCACCCCGCACCGGCTGGCGTTCCATCAGATCATGCTGGTCAAAGAGGGTACGGCGACCTACTCGGCGGACTCCACCCACTTCGAGTGCGCCCCGGGCACCCTGGTGTGGACCCGGCCCAACCAGGTGATCCAGTTCTATCCGTCGGACGGGATGGACGCCGAGATCCTCATGTTCACCGAGGCGTTCCCGTTGCAGATGGGAGCGCACATGGGGATGCTCGACGATGTGCTGCGGCCCACGCACTGGCAGCTGCGCGACGGTGAACTCACCGCGTTCCAGCGGGTCCTGAGCCTCCTTCAGGAGGAGTTCCTACGGCCCGACCAGGGTCTTGGCGAGGAGTTGCTGAAGCATCTGCTCGCCGTCGTCCTGCTCCACGTCGACCAGATGTGCCGCCGGCGGCACGCGGACAGCGCCGCCCTCACCGGTGACAACGGCGACCTGTTCCTGCGCTTCCGCCGCGAACTGGACCAGTCCTACCACTCCACCCGGCTGGTCGAGGACTACGCGTCCGCCCTCAACTGCAGTACGCGCGCGCTGGCCCGGGCCTGCCGTGAGGTCGCGGGCACCTCCACCAAGGACCTGATCGACGCCCGGGTCGCGCTGGAGGCGCGCCGGCTCCTGGTCCACACCGATCTGCCGATCAGCGCCATCGCCCGGCAACTCGGCTTCTCCGAGGTGACCAACTTCGGCAAGTTCTTCATACGCCGGGTGAACATGACACCCGGCGCGTTCCGGCGTGACTCAAAAGTGGGCAATAAGCAGTAACGGCCGGGACGTCCGATACTTCACCCGCTCGTCACCCATTCCTTCACAGTGACTCCATTGGGTCTACGCCTGTAAACCTCGATTTCTTTCCACTCTTCGGAAGAGCGGTTGTTCAAGATTCCGAAGACTGGCAAGACTGTGCCTTGCGTGCTTCGGGCGGCCACTCCGAAGTCACCCCGGGACCTGCGAAGACGCAGGTCTGCACCATTGAGCACCACCGGACGACCGACGACATGCCGACCGACATGCCGACCGTTGCTCGCAGCCGTGTTCCACGGCGCACACCAGAAAGCGAAGACAGCTCAATCCCCCCGTATTGAGGCCCGGCCGGCCTTCCGGCCGCCATTCGCGGCCTGTGTCCGGCGCCCGGACGAGAAATCCGGCCGGTTCCCCACGCGCACACCGCGGAACGCCGTCGACGCACGCCCCGAACCGTGCGCCGCGCCGACGCCGCCCGGGCACGACGGGCGCGGAACCACCATCCTCCACCCCCAGGAAGGACGTCCCAACCATGCCCGCAGTCACCGCTCAGGAAGCCGAGAACTGGCTCATCGAGAAGATCGCCCACCGCCTCGGTGTGGCCACCGCCGAGGTCTCACGCGAGGTGTACTTCGACGAGCTGGACCTCGACTCGACCGAAGCCCTGATCCTGGCCGGCGAGTTGGAGAACTGGCTCGGCTTCGAACTGAGCACGACGACGCTCTGGTACCACCCGACGGTCAAGGACCTGGCCGTCTACCTGGCCGAGGAGAGCGCTCAGCGTGCGGCCGCCGCGTGACACCCGCCCGCCGGTAGCCCGCGTCCTGAGGATCCCCGCACCCGGCCGGCCCACGGTGTTCGTCGTCCACCCCGGAGCGCTCGCGCCCCAGGTCTACGAGGGTCTGGCGCAGGCGCTGCCGCAGGGCGACGGGCTGACCGTGCTGGACCTCGGCGCGGTACCCGACTACGCGGACGCGGCGCTGACCGGCGGCCGGGCCGCCACCACCGTGGAGGCGCTCGCCGAGCGGCTCCTCGCCGCGCTGGGCCCGGTGCCGGAGGGGCCGTACACGCTTGCCGGATGGTCCTTCGGCGGGACGCTGGCGCTGGCCATGACCCACGCACTGCCCTCGGGACAGCGACGCCCCGAGCGCCTGGTGCTGCTCGACAGCATCGCGGCCACCGAGGCCTACCAGCAGCCCGACGACGCCCTCGAACCCGCCCTCCTGCTGGGGTGGTTCGCCATGTACCTCGGGGCAAAGCGGGGACGCCCGGTCCCACTCGCCCCCGGCGCGCTCGACGGGCACGGTGTCGACGAGGGCCTCCCCGTCGTCCTGGACGCGGCCGTCGCCGCCGGAGCCCTCCTCCCGGACACTCCGCTGCCGGGACTGCGCAAGCTCTACGACACGTACGTGGACGGGCTGCTGCGCAACAACCGGCTCACCGCACCGCACCGGCCGGCCCCCGCGCCGCTGCCGCTGGTGCTGGTGAAGGCCGAGCGCAGCCTGATCCCGGACGACGAGACGCTGGGCTGGCTGCCGCTCGCCCCGCACGGACTGACCGTGCACCCCTGCCCCGGCGACCACTACACCATGCTCGGCCGCCCCGACGCCCTCGCCGTGATCGCCCAACTGCTGTACGCCGTCTGACCGTTCGGCCCGCTTCCGCTCACCTCAGCCTGTTTCCCCCCACCGCACGTGCGTCATCTTCAGGGCCCCCGACCGACCGGGGCCGACCCCACCGGCCCCGCCGTCCGACCAAGAGAGCCTCGCCGTGAACGCTTCACACCCCCCGTCCGACCTCGACCGCCGGCTGGCCCGGGATCCCATCGCGATCGTCGGCCTGTCCGCCCTCTACCCCAAGTCGCGTGATCTGCGCGAGTTCTGGGCGAACGTGGTCTCCGCGGCCGACTGCATCGAGGACGTCCCCACGACCCACTGGGACGTGTCGGAGCACTACGACCCCGACCCCACCGCGCCCGACAAGACGTACTCCCGGCGGGGCGGCTTCATCCCCACCGTCGACTTCAACCCCCTCGAGTTCGGTCTGCCGCCTAACACCCTCGAAGTCACCGACGTGCTCCAGCTGTTGAGCCTGGTGGTGGCCCGAGACGTCCTCAAGGACGCGGGCGCCGAACAGAGTTGGTACGACGCCTCCCGCACCGGCGTGGTGCTCGGGGTGACCGGCGCCAACCAGCTCACACAGCCGCTGACCGCCCGGCTGCAGACCCCCGTCCTGAAGGAGGTCGTGCGCTCCTGCGGGCTCTCCGACCAGGACGCGGACGAGATCGCGGAGAAGTTCAAACTGGCCTTCGCGCCCTGGGAGGAGAACTCCTTCCCCGGCATGCTGGGCAATGTCGTCGCGGGCCGGATCGCCAACCGTCTCGACCTCGGCGGCACCAACATGACCGTCGACGCGGCGTGCGCCAGCTCGCTGGGCGCGGTGAAGGCCGCGGTCAGCGACCTGCTGGAGCGGCGCTCCGACACGATGCTGGTGGGCGGCTGCGACGCCGAGAACACCATCTTCATGTACCTGTGCTTCAGCAAGACCCCGGCCTTCTCCAAGGCCGGCCGGATCCGCCCCTTCGACGGGGACGCCGACGGCACCCTCATCGGCGAGGGCATCGGCATGCTGGCGCTGCGCCGCCTCGCCGACGCCGAGCGGGACGGCAACCGGATCTACGCGGTGCTGCGCGGTATCGGTTCGTCGAGCGACGGCCGGTTCAAGTCCATCTACGCCCCGCGCAAGGAGGGGCAGATGGCCGCGCTGCGGCGGGCGTACGAGGACGCCGACGTCTCCCCCGGCTCGATCGAGCTGTTCGAGGCGCACGGCACCGGTACGGCGGTCGGTGAGGCGACCGAGCTGTCCGCGCTCACGGCGGTGGTGTCGGAGTACACGAAGGAGCGGCAGTTCGCCGCGGTCGGCAGTGTGAAGTCGCAGATCGGCCACACCAAGGCGGCCGCGGGCGCGGCCGGCATGATCAAGCTGGCGCTGGCCCTGCACCACAGGCTGCTGCCGCCCACCATCAACGTGGACACGCCGAACCCGGCCATCGACTGGGCGGAGAGCCCCTTCTACGTCAGCGGACGGGCCCGCCCGTGGATCCGCGACCCTCACAGGCCCGAGCGGCGGGCGGCCGTCTCGGCGTTCGGCTTCGGCGGCACCAACTTCCATCTCGTGCTCCAGGAGCACGGCGACGGGGACGACCTGAAGGTCATGTTCCCCGTGAGCCGGGTTTATGTCTGGCATGAACCTGACATGAGCAGGCTGGTGCGTGCCCTCGACGGCGGCGCCGAGCCGCGCACCGAACCCGCTCCGGCCGGCCACCCCCGGCTCGCCCTCGTCGCCCGCACCGACGCCGAACTGGCCGAGCTGCGCGCCCTCGCGACGGCCGAGCTCAGGGCCAAGCCCGACGCCGAGTCCTGGTCGCACCCCAAGGGCGTCTACTTCCGCCGCTCCGCCGCCCCCACCGGCAAGGTGGGCGCGCTCTTCGCGGGCCAGGGCAGCCAGTACGTCGAGCCCGGCCGCACCGCCGTCCTCGCCCTGCCCCCGTTGCGGGCGGCCTTCGACCGGGCCAACGCGGCCTTCGAGGACCACGAACTCCCGCTGTCCCGCGTCGCGTTCCCGCCGCCCGCCTTCGACGAGGCGACCCGCAAGGCGTACGAGACCGAGCTGCGCCGCACCGAGTACGCCCAGCCCGCGATCGGCGCCCTCGCGGCCGGCCATCACCGGTATCTCAGCGAACTGGGCTTCGCCGCCGACGGGTTCCTCGGCCACAGCTTCGGCGAACTGGCCGCCCTGTGGGCCGCCGGCGCGATCGACGACGACACGTACTTCGCGCTCGCCCGGGCCCGCGGCGCCGCCATGGCCCCGCCCGCCGACCCCGGTTTCGACGCCGGGGCGATGGCCGCGGTCACCGCCTCCCAGGAGCAGGTGGCTCAACTGCTTGCCCAGCACCCGGAGTTGAGGCTGTGCAACCTCAACGCCCCCGACCAGGTGGTGGTCGGCGGAGCCACCGACGCCGTGGAGCGGCTCGTGGCGGCGGCCGGCGCGGCGGGAGTGCGCGCGGTACGGCTGCCGGTGTCGGCGGCGTTCCACACGCCGTTCGTCGAGCACGCCGTGGAGGCGTTCGGGCGGCGCGTGGCCGACGCGGAGATCCGTGAGCCGCAGCGGCCCGTGTACGCCAACTCGCCCGGTGCCTCGTACGGTTCGGACGTCGAGGCCAACCGGCGGACCCTGGTCGACCAGCTCGTCAAGCCGGTGCTGTTCGCCGAGCGGGTCGAGGAGATGTACGCGGCGGGCTTCCGGACGTTCGTCGAGTTCGGCCCGAAGGGTGTGCTGACCCAGCTGGTCCGCCGCGTCCTCGGCGAGCGCGAGCACTTCGCGGTGCAGCTCGACCCGGGCTCCAAGGGTGACGCCGAGTTCACTCTGAAGCGGGCGGTGGCCCAGCTCATCGTGCTGGGGCTGCCGTTGACGACGGGCGACCCCTATGTGGCGGACGCGCCGGTCGTCGAGCCCGCGAAGGGCATGACCGTGCCGCTGAACGGCATCAACCATGTGCCGCAGGCGCGGAGGGCGGCGTACCGCGAGGCGCTGGAGAACGGCTACCGGGTCGGTGCGCCGCAGGCCGCCTCCTCGGTGGCCGAACCCGCGGCGGTGGCGATGCCCGTGGCCGACCCGCCGTCCGTTCCGGTGCCCGCCGCGACCGCTGTCGCCGTACGTCCCGCCGTGCCGGAGGCGATGCCGGCGGTGCCGTCCGTCCCCGTAGACGTCCTGGAGAGCGAGCTCGTGGAAGAAGAACGCCAGACACCCGCCCCCGGCAGCGACCGGCTGTCCGAGTTGATCGCCGATCACCTGGCCCTGCACGACGACTACCTCAACGGTCAGCTGTCCAGCGCTCAGCGGCTGATGGGGATCCTGGAGCGGGCCGAGGAGCAGGGCCGGGTCGACACGGTGTTCCCGGGTGTGGCCACCGTCAAGGAGCACGGGCTGGCCATCGGGCGCACGCATCTGCGGGCCAACGAGATCCTGCGGGACCTGGCCGCGATGGAGCTGGGCGCGGCGGCACCGACCGCCGCACCGGCGGTGGCTCCGGCCGCTCCCGTGGCGGACGTGGTGCCCACCGCGCCGGCCGTCCCGCCCGCTCCGGCGGCTCTCGCCATCGAGCCGCCCGCCCCGGCCCGCCCGCAGGCGCCCGCGGTGACGGAAACCCCCGCGCCAGCCAAGGCTCCCGAACCGCTGTCGTCGTCCGGGGCCTCGTCCGCCGACGTCGAGGCCGCACTGCTCGGGATCGTGTCGGAGAAGACCGGCTATCCGGCGGAAATGCTCGAGCTCGGGATGGACCTGGAGGCGGACTTGGGCATCGACTCCATCAAGCGCGTCGAGATCATGGGCGTCCTCCAGGAACGCTTCCCCTCCCCCACCCCCGTCGGCCCCGAACACCTCGCCGAACTCCGCACCCTCAGCGAGATCGTCGGCTTCGTGCTGAGCCTGGGCGGGACGACCGCCCGTCCGAAGTCCTCGGCCACCGCGACCGTCAGGGCCACGGCGACGCTCGCCGCGCCGACCCCGGTCGTCCGCACCGAGGACGTGGCCGCCGCGTTGCTCGGCATCGTCTCGGAGAAGACCGGCTACCCGGCCGAGACGCTCGACCTGGCCATGGACGTCGAGGCGGACCTCGGCATCGACTCCATCAAACGCGTCGAGATCATGGGCGTCCTCCAGGAACGCTTCCCCTCCCCCACCCCCGTCGGCCCCGAACACCTCGCCGAACTGCGCACCCTCAACGAGATCGTCGGCTTCGTCCTGGAACTGCGTGGCCCGCAGACCGCTCCCGCGCCCCCGGCCGTCCCGTCCGCACCCACGGCGTCGACCGACGACGTACGCGGCGCCCTCCTCGACATCGTCTCCACCAAGACCGGCTACCCCGCCGAGATGCTCGACCTCTCCATGGACATCGAGGCGGACCTCGGCATCGACTCCATCAAACGCGTCGAGATCATGGGCGTCCTCCAGGAACGCTTCCCCTCCCCCACCCCCGTCGGCCCCGAACACCTCGCCGAACTGCGGACGCTGGGCGACATCGTCGGGTTCGTGACGGGGCTCTCCGGCGGTGCGGGCGAGGAGCGGCGTGCTCCTGAGCCCACCGCGGTCGAACCGGCCGTCGGCTGCGAGGCTCCGGTCGCCGCCGCGCTCGGCCGGGGTCAGGCCGTGCTGGTGGACCTGCCCGTGCCGGACCGGCTCGTGGGGGCCTGTCCGCAGGGTGCGGCGGCGCTGGTCGTCGACGACGGCAGTGCGGTCGCCGAGGCCACGGCGGGCCGACTCGTCGCCGCCGGCTGGCAGGTGCGGGTGCTCCGGCTGCCCGGTGTGCCGCAGCGCATCGCCGGCGGTGCCGACGGCGCGCTCACCGGCTGGGGCGCCACCGAACTCGTTTCGCGAATAGAGGAGTTGGGTGCGGAACGGCTGCACCTCGTCCTCGGCTTCGCCGCCGCCGAGGATCTCGGCTGGGCCGAAGGCGTGCGCAGGCTCGCGCACACCCTGCTGATCGCCAAACAGGTGGTGGGCCCGCTGACGGCCGCCGCCGCGACGGGGCGGCGGGCCGCGTTCGTCACGGTGACCCGGCTGGACGGGGCCTTCGGTCTCGGTGGGGTGAGTGAGGACGCGGTGCCCGCCGGTGGCGTCGGCGGTCTGGTGAAGACCCTGGCGGTGGAGGCGCCCGAGCTCTTCTGCCGGGCCGTGGACCTGTCGCCCGCGCTCGGTGCGGTGGAGGCCGCCGAACTGGTGCTGCACGAGGTGTGCGACGCCGCGGCCGGACCGGTGCAGGTGGGCCGGGACGGGGTGCGCCGGGTCGCGCTGACCCTGGGTGAGGAGCCGGCCGCACCGAGCCTGGACGCCGTACCGCTCACCTCCGACGATCTGCTGGTCGTCACCGGTGGCGGACGCGGGATCACCGCCCGCTGCGTCGAGGCCCTCGCCGCCGCGCACCGTCCGGGGCTGCTGCTCCTCGGCCGTACGGCCCTGGGCGAGGAGCCGGAGTGGGCGCGCGGGCTTGCCGACCCGGCCGCGCTGAAGGCCGCCGCGGTCGAGCAGTTGAAGCGGACCGGTGAGAAGCCGACCCCCAAGCGGGTCGAGCAGCTCTACCAGGGGGTCGTCGGCGAGCGGGAGGTGCGGAAGACCCTCGCGGCGATCCGGGCCGCGGGCAGCGCGGTCGAGTACCTGGCGGTGGACATCACCGACGCCGCCGCGACCTCCGCCGCGCTGGCGCCGTACCGGGAGCGGATCACCGGTCTGGTGCACGGGGCCGGGGTCCTCGCGGACCAGCTGATCTCCGCCAAGAAGGCGGCCGAGATCGAGCGGGTGTTCTCCGTGAAGCTGGGTGGGCTGCGCTCGGTCGTCGCCGCCCTGCCGGCCGAACGGCTGCGGCACGTCGTGCTGTTCTCCTCGGTCGCCGGGTTCTTCGGCAACCGCGGCCAGTCGGACTACGCGATGGCCAACGAGGTCCTCAACTCCTGGGCGGCCGCCTGGAAGCGCGGCCGTCCGCAGGCCCATGTGACCTCCCTCAACTGGGGCGCCTGGGACAGCGGCATGGTGTCGCCGCAGATCAAGGCGGTCTTCGAGGAGCGCGGCATCGCGCTGATCCCGGTCGACACCGGAACCCGGATGTTCGCCGAGCAGTTCGCGGCCGAGCGGGCCGGTGACGTGGTCACGGTCCTCGGGCCGACCACGCCCCTGTCCGAGCCGGAGAGCTCCGCACCGTCGGCGCCGGTCGTCATGGAGCGGGACCTGGCCTCCCTCGTCGCCGAGCCGCTCGTCGCCGACCATGTGATCGGGGACGCGCCGGTGCTGCCCGCGGCGGCGGCCCTCGGCTGGGCGGCGGGTGCCGTCGAGCGGCTCACCGGCCACGCGGTGGCGGAGATCCGTGACTTCGCGGTCCACAAGGGTGTCGTCTTCGACGGCGACCTCGACGGCAGCAGGTTCCAGCTCTCCGTCGACCCGACCCCCGACGGCGCGGAGGCCGATGTCGCGATCCGCTCGGTCGAC
This sequence comes from Streptomyces sp. T028, assembly GCF_048159505.1. Taxonomy (NCBI): domain Bacteria; kingdom Bacillati; phylum Actinomycetota; class Actinomycetes; order Kitasatosporales; family Streptomycetaceae; genus Streptomyces; species Streptomyces sp. T028. Next base: position 98,575 of record NZ_JBLRVZ010000052.1, on the reverse strand, counting down.
GCCTCCGGCACGGTCCGCCCGCACTACGCGGCGCGGGTGCTCCTCGGCGGAGCCGCCCGGCCCGAGCCGGAGCGCCTGACCGGACTGCCCGCCCTGGGCGGCGGCAGCGACGCGCAGGCCTTCTACACCGACGGCACCCTCTTCCACGGCGAGTCGCTGCGCGGTCTGCGCCGGGTGCTCCAGGACGGCGAGTCACGGCTGGTCGTCGAGTGCGCCCTGCCCGAACACCGCACCGCGGGCGGCGCGTTCGCCGGTGAGCGGTACGCGCCGGGCACCGCCGACCTGCTGCTCCAGGCGGGGCTGGTGTGGATGCGCCGCCACCGTGACACGGCGAGCCTGCCGATGTCGGTGGCGCGGGCCGACCTGTACGAGGCGCTGCCGGACGGTGAGCCGTTCGTCGTGGTGGTGGAGCCGGTCTCGGCGAACGGTACGACGGCCACGGTCGACGTGTCGGCGTGCGCGCCGGACGGCAGGGTCCTGCTCCGGTTCGCCGGACTGTCCCTCGTGTCCACCCCGCAGCTGGCCGCCAAGTTCGCCGGCCGCTGAGCCGACGTCCGGACCGGTGGGCCCGGCGGTGGGCATCCTGTGCCCCCGCCGGGCCCCCGGAACCCTGGAGGGATCTGACTTCCATGAGCAAGTTCGCGATCGTCGGGGTCTCGTGTCTGTTCCCCGACGCCTGGACGCCCGAGCAGTTCCGGCAGAATCTGCGCGCCGGCGTCGACAGCCGGCGGGACGGCGGCGAGGAGGTCTTCGGGGCGCCGCTCGACGAGCGTGACCTCGACTCCCGGCACCGCATCACCTCCCGTCGCGGCGGGTTCGTCACCGGCTTCGAGTTCGACCCCACCGGCTACCGGCTGGACGCCGGATACCTCGCGGGGCTGGACCGGATCTTCCACTGGTCGATCCACGCCGCCCGGGAGGCACTGCGGGACTGCGGCCTCGACGCCCGCCCCGAGACGCTGGCCCGCACCGGTCTGGTGATGGGCAACTACTCCTTCCCCACGCCCACTTCGGCCGAGGTCAGTGTGCCGCTGGCGCAGGAGGCCGTGCTGGCCGGGCTGCGCCGCGCGGGCCTGCCCGAGCTCACTGCGGGCTCTCTGATCGACCGTCGGGCGATCGTGCCCGAGAACCTGCGGGTGAGCGGTTCGCCCGCCGCGGTCACCGCCGCCGCACTCGGTCTCGGCGGCCCCCGCTACTGCCTCGACGCGGCCTGCTCGTCGGCGCTGTACGCGCTGAGCCTGGCCTGCGGCCACCTCGCCTCGGGCCAGGCGGACCTCGTGCTGGCGGGCGGGGTCTGCGCCCCCGATCCGACGCTGATCCACCTGTCGTTCTCCGATCTGCACGCCTATCCGGAGGACGGGTTCAGCCAGCCCTTCGACAGCCGCTCCGGCGGGATCGTCACCGGCCAGGGCGCCGGCATGGTCGCGGTGAAGCGGCTGGCGGACGCCCTGCGCGACGGCGACCGCGTCCACGCCGTGATCGACGGCATCGGGCTGTCCAACGACGGTGCCGGACGCCACCCGCTCGTCCCCCGCAAGAGCGGCCAGCTGGACGCCCTGGCCCGCGCCTACGCGGACGCCGGGGTGGACCCGGCCGACATCGACTACCTGGAGTGCCACGCCACCGGCACGCCCATCGGGGACGCCACGGAGGCGGAGTCCGTCGCGGAGTTCTTCGGCGCGCGCGGCAGGGTGCCGCTGCTCGGGTCGGTCAAGGGCAACATCGGGCATCTGCTGACGGTGGCCGGTCTGAGCAGTCTGCTCAAGGTCGTGCTGGCCATGGCCGACGGCACGATCCCGCCGACCGTCGGCGTGGAGCAGCCGATCGCCACCCCGGACGGCGCAGTGGTCGAGCAGGCGCTCGTACGCTCGGCGCGGGCGTGGCCCGAAGGGCCGGGTCCGCGTCGGGCGGCGGTCTCCGCGTTCGGCTTCGGCGGGACCAACGCGCACGTCGTGCTCTCCTCGGCGCCCGCGACGGCCGACGACACCGAGCCCGCCGTACTCCCCGCCCTGGACGTGGTCGGACTCGGCGCGCACTTCGGCTCGCTGGAGACCCTGGACGCCTTCGAAGGCGCCGTCCACCGGGGCGAACACGATCTGCGGCCCCTGCCCGAGCGGCGGTGGCGCGGCCTGGACCGCACCGACGGCGGCACCCTGGAGGCGGCCGGTCTCACCGACGGCGCGCCGCACGGGGCGTTCGTCGACGGCGTCGGGGTCGACCCCGTCCAGCTCCGGGTCCCGCCCTCCGACCTGCGCATCTACAACCCGCAGCACGCGCTGATGACCAAGGTCGCCGACGAGGCGCTGCGGGACGCCGGCTACCGGCTCGGCACCGGCGCGCGCGACACCCCCGATCCGCGCCGGGTGGCCGTGGTGGTGGTGACCGAGCTGGAGCCGTACTCGCACGCCCGGCTGAGCCGGTACGGGCTCGGCGCCTTCCTGCGCCGCGAGTTCGACAGGGCGGGCGTGTCGCTGACGGAGGAGCAGCGGGCGGCGCTCGCCGGGGTGTCCCGGGACGCCGTCGTGGACCCGATCGGCGCCAACGAGGTCCTCAGCTACATCGGCAACGTGATGGCCGGGCGGATCTCCTCCCGGTGGAACCTGACCGGCCCGTCGTTCACCCTGTCCGCCGACGGCGCGGGCACCGCGGAGGCGCTGGAGGTCGCGCGGCTGCTGCTGCTCGACCCGGACCTGGAGGCGGTGCTGGTCGGCGCCGTCGACCTGGCCGGCTCGGCGGAGAACCTGCTGGCGGGGCCCGGTCTCGCGGCGGAGGCGGGGCTGTCCTTCGGGGACGGCGCCCGTGGCCGTCGTATCGGCGAGGGCGCCGGCGCCCTGGTCGTCACCCGCGAGGACGCCGCCCGCGGCCGGGTGTACGCCCGGATCGGCGGGATCGCCGTACGGCATGCCCCGGCGACGGGCCGGCTGCCCGGTGCGGCCGCCGGGCAGCTGGCCGAGGCCGCGCGTGCGGCCCTGGCCGAGGCGCGTGTCACCGCCGCGGACGTGGGCTGTCTGGAGGCCCACGCGGCGGGCACCGAGGACGCGGACCGGTCCGAGATCACCGCTCTCTCGGAGGTCTACGGAACGAACGGCGACTGCCGGGAGGACACCGGCACCACCGCCCTGGGCAGCGTGACGGCGCAGATCGGCGACGCAGGCTGCGCGGGCGGCATGGCCGGTCTGATCCGGGCCGTGCTGTGCGTACGGCACGCGTATCTGCCCGGCACGCCCGGCTGGAAGCGCCCCGCCGCCGACCTCGCCGACGCCTTCGCCGCCTCCGCGCTCTACGTCCCCGACGGCTCGCGCCCCTGGCTGCGGGAGGAGACGGGCGGCCGTCGCCACGCCGCCGTGAACATGGTGGGCGCGGGCGGCTCCCACGCCCATGTGGTCCTGTCCTCCGTGTCGGCCGCCGAGCGCCCCCGCCGTACGGCCGACTGGTACCGCGCCGGGGGTCCGGTGCTGCTGGTCCTGGGCGCGGGGACGCCCGAGGGGCTGGTCGTCGAGGCCGAGCGGTACCGCGCGCTGCTCGACGACGGCGCCGACCCGCGCGTGCTCGCGCGGCAGGCGGCCGCCGAGTCGGGCGGCAAGCGGCTGCGGGCCGTCCTGGTCGGCAAGGACCGCGCCGGGCTCCTGAAGCAACTGGAGCTCGCGGCAAGGGACGTGCCTGCGGCGCACGCCGAGGGCCGGGAGTGGGCCACTCCGGCCGGTTCCTTCTTCACCCCCCGGCCCCTCGCCCCGGACGGACGCGTCGCGCTGGTCTTTCCCGGGGCCTTCAACAGCTATCCGGGACTCGGCGCGGATCTCTTCCGGGCCTTCCCCGCACTGCTCGACCGCTTCGAGGACCAGGCCGCCGAGCCGGCCCGCATGCTGCGCGCCGCCCAGCTGTATCCCCGTACGCGGGAGGCGCTCACCCGTCGCGACCTGATGACGCTGGAGGAACGCCTCGGCGACGACGTGCCGTTCATGCTCGCCACCGGCACCAGCTTCGCGATCCTCTACACCGCGCTGGTGCGGGACGTGCTGGGCGTCACCGCGCACGGCGGCCTCGGCTACAGCCTGGGCGAGTCCAGCATGCTGTTCGCGACCGAGGGCTGGGACCCGGCCGGCCGCAGCGACGCGCTGATCAGCGACAGCCCGGTCTTCCAGGACCGGCTGTGCGGCCCTCGGCGCACGGTGCGCGACCTGTGGGGTCTGTCCGACGACGTCCCCGACGAGCGGGTGTGGGCCTCCCACGTCCTGCTCTCCCCCGCCGAGCCGGTGCGCGAGGCGCTGACCCGTTACGACCGCGTCCATCTCACCCACGTCAACACACCGCAGGAACTGGTGATCGCCGGTGATCCGGCCCAGTGCCGGGCGCTGATCGAGGAACTCGGCTGCCGCGCGGCCCGCTCCCCGGTCAACGTGGTCATGCACTGCCCGGTGGTGGACGCCGAGTTCGACGGCCTGGCCCGGCTGAACGACTATCCCCTCGGTTCCTTCGGGGACCTGGAGCTGTTCAGCGCGTACGACTATCTGCCGCTGCCCGCCGAACGGCTCGGCGAGTCACCGCGGCGCATCGCGACGACCCTGCGCTCGACGATCGACTTCCCGCGTCTGGTACACGCGGCGTACGAGCGCGGCTACCGCTACTTCATCGAGGTGGGCCCGGGCGCCACCTGCTCCCGGTGGATCCGGGAGACGCTCGGAGACGCACCGCACGTGGCCGCCTGCGTGGACCGCCGCGGTGTCCCGGCGACGACACCCCTCGCCCACCTCGTGGCCCGGCTGGCCGGGCACGGGCTGCCGGTGGATCTGACCGCCCTGCTGGGCACGGCTCCGGCCACGGATCCCGTCGGCCAGACCGCCGCCCGCCGCATGCCCCTGATCCGGGTCGGCCAGGGCGAGCCCATCCCGGACCGGATCGCCCGCGAGGCGGCCGCCGTCCTGGCCGCCGGACCCGCCGAACACGCCTCCGGACAGGTCCTGGCCGGCGGGCGCGCCGCACACTCCGCCGGTCCGGTCCCGAGCGGCGCGCACGCCGAACACTCCGCCAGGCAGAGTCCGAGCGGCGCGCACGCCGAGCACTCCGCCACGGGCGCCTTGGCCGGCCGACCCACCGGGCGGTCCGCCGTGGCTGGCCCGGCACATGAGACGGCATCAGCCGCCCGACGCCCCCGGCCGACCGCCACGGACCACCCGGCTCACGCCACGGCGCCTGTCGTGGCCGCCCGGCAGACCACCGCAGCCCACGCGGCCTCCGCCACGACCGCAACCCCGCCCCACGCGACCCCCGCCACCACCGCAACCCCGGCCCACCGGCGCCCCGAACCGACCATCGCGCACCCCGCAGCCCGTACGACATCGGCGGCGCCGCCCGCCGAACCCGCTCGGTCCGCCGATCCCGCCGCAGCCGTACCCGTCCCCGTCCCCGTTCTGTCCGTCCCGCCGGAGGAGCCCCCCGCCATGCCCGCCGACCCGACGCTCGAGGTCTCCGAGGTGATCGCCTTCGACGGCGATGCCCTCACGGTCCTTCCCTGGGGCAGCCCGCAGCCACCGGCGGCCGACGCCCCGGCCGCGCCCGCCACGTCCACCACCGCCCCGGCCACGGCGCCCTCCGTCCCCCCACAGCCGTCCGCCCCGCCCCTGGCCGTCCCGGGCCGTCGGGCCGCCTCCGACCTGGTGCGGGAGCTGCGCCAGGAGATGCTCGCCGCGCACGGTGTCGTCATGGAGACCCACCGGGTGCTCCAGTCGGCGACCCTGGACCGCGCCGAGGCCCTGCTCGACACGCCGTCCGCCGGCACCCCGGCCCCCGCCCGGCCCGCGGTGCAGCCGCGCCCGGCGGTCACACCCCCGACACCGGCCCCCGCCCTCCCCGCACCCCCGGCCGAGGTCCACGAGGGCGTGGTCTGGGACGAGGCCGACCTGCTGGAGTTCGCGACCGGTTCCGTCGCCAAGGTGTTCGGCGCCGAGTTCGCCGAGATCGACACCTTCGGCGCCCGCGTCCGGCTCCCCGCACCGCCGTACCACTTCGTCACCCGCGTCACCGAACTCGACGCGAAACCCGGGGTGTTGGAACCCTCCCGCATCACCACCGAGTACGACGTGCCCGAGGACGCCTGGTACGCCGTGGACGGCGGGGTGCCGCCCGCGGTGACCGTGGAGTCCGGGCAGTGCGACCTGCTGCTGGTCAGCTATCTGGGCATCGACTTCCGCAACAGGGGCGAGCGGGTCTACCGGCTGCTCGACAGCTCGCTGATCTTCCGCGGCGGGCTGCCCAGGACCGGGCAGACGCTCCGCTACGAGATCTCCATCGACCGGTTCGTCCACCAGGGCGACACAACGATCTTCTTCTTCAGCTACGACTGCTACGCCGACGACGAGCTGATCCTCGAACTCCGGGACGCCTGCGCCGGGTTCTTCAGCAAGCAGGAGCTGGACACCCCGCTCGGTGTCGTCATCAGCGACAAGGACAGGGCCCGGCGGGCGGCGCTCCCCAAGGGCACCTTCAAGCCGCTGGCCTACGCCCGCAAGCATCAACTCAACGCCTCCGACCTGGAGTTGCTCGCCCAGGGCAAGCCCGGTGAGGTCTTCGGTCCCGACCACGCCCAGGACCCGGGCATCAACCCGGCGCTGCGCCTGCCCGACGAGCGGCTGCGGATGGTGGACGAGGTGACCATCGACCGCAAGGGCGGGCCGTGCGAGCTGGGCTCGATCAGCGCGGTCAAGCGCCTTCGGCCGGACGGCTGGTACTTCACCTGCCACTTCCCGGACGACCCGGTGCTCGCCGGCTCCCTGATCGCCGAGGGCGCGGTCCAGCTGCTGCAGATCTACCTGATGCACCAGGGCATGCACCTCACGCTGCCGGACGCGCGGTTCCAGACGGTGACCGACCGGCGGATCGACGTCCAGGTGCGCGGCCAGGTCACCCCGAAGGACGCCGAGATCCGCTACGAGGTGGAGGTCACCGAGCTGACGCTGCTGCCGCGGCCCACGGTGATCGCGGACGTCCTGATCCACCTCGGGGACAAGCCGGTGGTCCGGATGCAGAACCTGGGCCTGCAGATCGTGGAGAAGCCCGGCACCCCGTACCGGCCGGAGACCGGCGGCATCCCGGAGTTCCTCGGGCGCCGCAACCGTTCCGGCGAGGCCGCCATGATCAACGAGCTGCACCTCGCCCACTCCGCCAAGGGCCTGCTGGACATGGCGATGGGCCCCGAGTTCGAGATCTACCGGGATCACCGGGCGCCCTACATCCCGGGCGGGGACTTCCAGTTCGTCGACCGGGTCATGTCGCTCACCGGCACCCGCGGCGATCTGAGCCCGGGTTCGGAGATGGTCACCGAGTACGACTCGCCGGACGACGCCTGGTACTACGGCCAGAACTCCTCGCCGTACATGCCGAACTGCGTGTACATGGAGAGCTCGCTGCAGGCCGCGATCTTCCTCGGCTACTACCTCGGGTCCACGCTCCGCGAGCCGGACGAGGAGTACGCCATCCGCAACCTCGACGGCCGGGCCACCCTGGTCAAGGACATCGACCTGCGCGGCAAGACGGTCCGCCACCACTCCAGGCTGCTCATGACGAGCGTCGTCTCCGGCGCGGTGCTGCAGAACTTCTCGTACGAACTCTCCGCGGACGGCGAGGTGTTCTACACCGGCGAGTCGCTCTTCGGGTACTTCAACGCGGCGGCCCTGTCCAACCAGGTGGGCCTCGACAGCGGCACCTACGTCCAGCCGTGGATCGAGGCGGAGCAGCCGGCGGCGGAGCGCGTCCGGCGGATCGAGCTGGGCGGCGGAGAGGCACCCGCCTTCCGGGACCCCGCAGGTGGTGAACTGCGGCTGCCCGGCGGCCGGTTCGACCTGGTGGACCGGGTCGACCTGGTCGCGGACGGCGGCCGGCACGGCGCGGGCTATCTGCACGGCCACCGCAGCATCCGCCCCGACGAGTGGTACTTCGACTGCCACTTCCACCGCGACCCGGTGATGCCCGGCTCGCTCGGTGTCGAGGCGGTGCTGCAGGCGCTGCGCCTGTTCGTGCTGGAGCGGAACCTCGCCGAGGGCATGACCCGGCCGCGCTTCGCCATGGCCACGGATGTCGAGATGAAGTGGAAGTACCGGGGCCAGATCCTGCGCGACGACCGCGAGTTGTTCTTCGACGTGCACGTCAAGGAGGTCCGCGAGGAGGCGGACCGGCTGCTGCTGATCGCCGACGCCGACCTGTGGAAGCCGGGCCTGCGCATCTACGAACTCACCGACGTGGCCATCGAAGTCCGCACCGACACCGCCTGACGTACGGCACAGCCGAGGAGATTTGCTACCCATGAGCACGACACAGGCTCCGCTCCGCTGGTACGGAAGCGGGTACCCGAGCGTCGATCCGGCGGGGATCCACCAGGTTCTCGCGCAGGTGGAGCAGCCCTGCTTCATCGTGTCCACCGCGCAGGGCATCGGCGCGGCCGCCGGAGGCTCGGCTGCCGCGGGCGGGGACGGGCCGGGCGTCCTGGCCGCCGCGCCCGCCCTGCCCCCGCAGCGGCTGGGCTCGGCCGGCTTCCGCGCCGCGCACGGAGTGCGGCAGTCCTACATGGCGGGCGCGATGGCCGGCGGGATCGCCTCCGCCGACCTGGTGACCGCCCTGGCCCGGAACGGCTTCCTCGCCTCCTTCGGCGCGGCCGGCCTGCTGCCGCGGACCATCGAGAAGGCACTGGCCCGGTTCGCCGCCGAGATCCCCGGGCTGCCGTACGCGGTCAACCTGATCCACAGCCCCAGCGAGGAACGGCTGGAGCGGGAGGCCGTGGAACTGTTCCTGCGGCACGGGGTGCGGTGCGTGGAGGCCTCCGCCTTCCTCGGGCTGACCCCGCATCTGGTCCACTACCGGCTGGCCGGGCTCCGGCGGGACACCTCGGGCCGGATCGTGGCCGACCACAAGGTCATCGCCAAGATCTCCCGCTCCGAGACCGCCGAGCGGTTCATGCGTCCGGCCCCGGCCGCCATGGTCGACGCGCTGCTGCGGGACGGCCTGATCACCCACGAGCAGGCGCAGCTCGCCCACCATCTGCCGCTCGCCGACGACATCACGGTGGAGGCGGACTCCGGCGGGCACACCGACCGGCGCCCGCTGCCGGCGCTGTTCCCGGTGATCCTCAGGCTGCGCGACCAGATCCAGCACGAGCACCGCTACGCCACCCCGATCCGGGTCGGCGCGGCCGGCGGCCTCGGCACGCCCACGGCGGTCGCCGCGGCCTTCGCGATGGGTGCCGCGTATGTGGTGACCGGTTCGGTCAACCAGTCCTGTCTGGAGTCCGGCACCTCCCCCGCCGCACGTCGGCTGCTGGCGCAGGCGGACGTGACGGACTGTGTGATGGCTCCGGCGGCCGACATGTTCGAGATGGGCGTGGAGCTGCAAGTGCTGCGCCGGGGTTCGATGTTCGCGATGCGGGCCCAGCAGCTGTACCGGCTGTACCAGGCGTACGACGGCATCGAGGCGCTGCCCGCCGAGGAGCGCGCGCGGCTGGAGTCGCAGGTCTTCAAGCGCCCGTTGGACGACGTCTGGCAGGAGTGCGTCGAGTACTTCGGCCGTCGTGATCCGGACCAGCTGAACCGGGCCGCCGGCAACGCCAAGCGGCGGATGGCGCTGGTGTTCCGCTGGTACCTGGGCATGGCCTCGCGCTGGGCGGTGACCGGGGAGGCCGACCGGACCGCCGACTACCAGATCTGGTGCGGCCCGGCGATGGGCAGCTTCAACGCCTGGGTGTCCGGCAGTTACCTCAAGACGCCCGAGAACCGGACGGTGGCCGAGGTGGCGCACCATCTGATGCGCGGCGCGGCCTTCCACACCCGGATCGCCCAGCTGGCCACGGCGGGCGTCACGATCCCGGCGTCCGCGGCGGACTACCGCCCGGTGCCGCTGGAGCTGCCCTCCCTCCTGGAGGCCGCCGGATGAGCGCGCTGACCCCCGAGGGCGTGGAGGAGCTGCTCGGGAACCCCGAGGATCCGGACAACCCGTACGGTTTCGCGGCCGCCGTCGCCCGGGACGAGGCCGACGCCCACCCCGACGAGCTGTGCCGCGCCCTCGTCTCGGCGGGCTTCCACCTCAACTACCTGCCCGGGGAGTGGGGCGGTGCGCTCGACTCCTTCGACCGCAGCATGACCCTGGTACGGGCCGCGGCCCGCCGGGACGTCAATGTCATGCCGGGCACGATGTTCAGCATCATCGCCGCCACCTGCCTCCAGCTGCACGGCAGCGAAAAGCAGCGCCGGCGGGTCGCGGAGATCCTGACCCGCGGCGGCGCGGTGGCGTTCGCCCTCACCGAGGCCGACCACGGCAGCGACCTGCTGGCGGGCGAGGTGCGCCTCGACGAGGACGGACGGCTGCGCGGCGAGAAGTGGATGGTCGGCAACGGTCTGCGTTGCGAGGCCGTCTATGTGGTGGCCCGCACCGGCAGGCGCGGGCCGGGCGCGTTCTCCGCGTACCTGCTCGACCCCGACGCGGAGGGGCTGGTCCGCGAGCCCGCGCCGCGCACGGGCGGCATGCGCGGCGTGGACCTTGCCCGGCTGCGCTTCACCGGGCTCAAAGTGCCTGAGGACGCGCTGGTCGGCAAGGTCGGTGAGGGTCTTGAGGTGGCGATCCTCGCCCAGCAGGCGGTCCGTCTGATGAGCATGGCGGGCAGTCTCGGCTGCGCGGACAGCGCGCTGCGTCTCACCCTCGGCTTCGCCGCCGAACGCCGTGTCTCCGGTGCGCTGCTGGCCGGGACGCCGTACACCCGTCGTGAGCTGGCGGTCGCCTCGGCGGCGCTGCTGGCGGCGGACGCGGTGGCGCTGGCCGCCGCCCGGGGTGTGCATGTGGTGCCCGAGGTGTTCAGCGTCTGGGCGCTCGCCGCGAAGCACGTGGTGGCGGAGGCGGGCGACGAGTTGGTGCGGCGCTGCGCGAGCGTGCTCGCCACCCGGTCGGTGATGCGCGAACAGGCGCCGGGGGCGGGGCTGTTCCAGAAGCTCCAGCGGGACACGGCGGTCGTCCGGGTCATCGACGCCAGCCCGCTGGCCAACCTGCGCGCCTACGCGGCCCAGATCCCCACCCTGGTCACCCGCGACGAGGTGCCGGATCGGGACGCTCTGCGGCGGATCTTCACGCTGGACGCCGAGTTGCCGCCGTACGAGCCCACCCGGCTGGACCTGGTCGTGCGGGGCGCGGACCCCGTCCTGGCCGGACTGCCCGAGACGGCCGACACGGTCTGCGGGCAGCTCGCCGACCCGCGCACGGCCGCACTCGTCCGCGGGCTGGCCGACGCCGTCGCCGAGCTCGGCCCCGAGGCCGCCACCGTGCGCCGGCCCGGCGCCGACCCGAACGCCCTGGTGGACCTCGCCGAGCGCTATGCCTGGCTGCACGCGGCCGGCGCCTGCGTCCACCTGTGGGCGGCGAACCGGCACCGGCCGCTGTACGGCGGCGAGGCGGGCGCGTCCGGCTGGCTGCGGGCGGCCCTCGCCTATCTGCTGGCCCGCGCCGACGGCGTCGACCCCCGGCCCCACGGGCCCGACCTGCTGCCCGCCGTCGAGGCCGTGTCCGCGCTGAGTGAGCGCGGGCTGCTGTTCACCGCCGACCCGGTGCGGTTGGCGGACGAGTCCCGAGGAGAGCGCTGATGCCCAAGGCCGATCTGACCGAGCTGGCGGTGCGGCTCGAGGAGCACCTCGGCGACCCGCACGATCCCGGCAGCCGGATGTCGTACCGCACGGTCCTGGAGTACGACGAGCGCGAGACGTACCCGTACGACTTCGTGGGCGACCTGCGCGCCTGGGGCGTCCCCGAGTACGCGCTGCCCGGTGAGCAGGGCGGCCGGGCCGGGGACGTCGAGGCGGAGTTCAACCTGCTGCGCCTGGTCGCCCGCCGCGATCCCACCACCGCCACCGCGCTGATCATCACCAACCTCGGGTTCATGCCGCTGTGGGTGGCCGGCACCGACGAGCAGAAGCGGCGGACGGTCCACGACATCCTGCACGGCTACCGGCTGTCCTGGGGGCTGTCGGAGCGCGCGTACGGCAGTGATCTGCTCGCCAACGCCATGACCGCCGAGAAGGTCGACGGCGGCTATCTGGTGACCGGCGAGAAGTGGCTGATCGGCAACGCCACCTGGTCCGACGGGATGACCGCCATCGTCCGCACCGGTGAGCGCGGTGGCCCTGCCGCGTTCTCGCTGTTCGTCCTCGACAAGCGGACCGCGCCGGTCGGGACGGTGGAGGAGCTGCCGCGCGAACGGCTGCACGGGCTGCGCGGGATGGACATCAGCGGGCTGCGGGTGGAGAAGCTGTTCGTGCCCGAGTCGGCCCGGATCGGTGCCGAGGGGCAGGGGCTGGAGATCGCCCTGAAGTCCACGCAGATCGCCCGCGCCCAGATCAGCTGTATGGCCATGTCCGCCGTGGACACGGGGCTGCGGCTGACCCTGGACTTCACCGAGGGCCGGATCCTCTTCGGGCAGCCGGTGAGCGACATCCCCTACAGCCGGCGCCAGATCACCGAGGTCTTCGCCGATCTGATGGTCGCCGACGCGGTCAGCCTCGGTGCGGTGCGCGCCTTGCAGGTGACGCCCGAGCAGGTCAGCATCGGGTCGTCGGTGGCCAAGTACTTCGTGCCGACACTGATGGAACGCGGCATGTCCCAGCTGTCGGTCGTGCTGGGCGCCCGCTTCTTCCTGCGCGGGCACCCGCACTACGGCGTGTTCCAGAAGCTGCTGCGCGATCTGCTGGTGGCCAACTTCGCCGACGGCAACACCGTGGTGAACCTGCGCAACCTCGGCCAGCAGCTCCAGGCCCTGCTCACGACGGCGACGACCGCGCCGGCCGACGACGGTCTGCGCGACACCGCGCGGGAACGGGCCGCCGTGCTGTACGGCATCACCCGGTCCATGCCGACGTACGAGCCCTGGCGGCAGGAGCTGTCCAGCCGGGGCCGGGACGACACGGTCCTCGCGGCGCCCGACGGGATCGCCCGGCTGCGCGGCCTCGCGCAGGAGTGCAAGGAGGACGACGAGCGCTCCCGGCTGCTGCGCGCCGCCGACGTGGCCACGGAACTCCTCGACCACACCGCCTCGCTCGCCACGCGCTGCGAGGAGCTGCGCGCCCGGCTGGGCCGGGAGTTCGCCCAGTGCGCCGAACTGTTCGACCTGGCCAAGGAGTACTGCCTGGTGCACGCCGCCGCCGCGTGTGTGCTGACCTTCGTCCACTCGCACGGGGCCCTGGAGGAGCCGCTGCCCAGCGGTGCGGTGCTGCTGCTCCAGCTCGAACGGTTGCGCAGGCAGCTGCGCCCGCACGAGGCGGTCACCGCCCAGGGCGACATCGACGAGGTGATGCGGGTCCTGCGCCATCTCCACCAGGACGACCGGCTGTTCTCGTACTGGCAGTTCCCGCTCGCGCCCCGCACCGTCGACCGGGCCGCCGCCCGCCACTGAACGCGACCGAGGAGCACGACGTGGACGATCCGCGGGCGGTGGACCTGTGGACCCTGCCCGAAGACCGGGTGCAGGAGCTGGCGGTGGGCATGGGCGGCCTGGACCTGCTCACCCCGGACGAGCGCGCCCGCCACCACCGGCTGGTGCGCTCCGGGTCCCGGGACCGCTACCTCGGCGCACGGCTGCTCAGCCGGCTGGCGCTCAGCGCCCGCACCGGGCTGCCGCCCACCACCTGGCGGTTCGTCGCCACCCGGCGTGGGCGTCCCGAACTCGCCGTGGACCACGGCGGGCTGCGCTTCAACCTGTCGCACACCGACGGCCTGATCGTCTGTGTGGTGACCCGGGGACGCGGCTGCGGTGTCGACGTGGAGCGCGTGCCCTTCGACGACGAGAAGACGCGGCGGCTCGGCGCCTTCCTCGACGGCGCGTCCAGCACCGCCGTGAGCGAGCGGTGGGTGCTGGCGGAGGCCTACCTCAAAGGGCTCGGCGTCGGTCTGACGGAGGGCCTCGACGGTCTCGCCTTCCGGCGTCAGGGCGGCGGACGGTTCACCGTCACCGACCACCGCCGCCCGGCCGTGACACCCCGCTGGCGGCTCACCCTGCTGCGTCCCTCCCCGCACCACCTCGTGGCCGTCGCGACCGAGGGCGGCGGCCCCCTGCGCACCACCCGAGCACCATCCACCTGATCCCCCCTGCAGACCTGATCCCCCTGCAGGTCTGATCCCCCTACAGACAAGGACCCCCATGTCCCAGGACACCCCCCTGAACATCGCCGTGATCGGCTCCGGCCCCTCCGGTATCTCCGCCGCCTACCATCTGCGTGACCGCGCCCGGATCACCGTGTTCGAGCGTGAGAACCGCCCCGGCGGGCACGCCAACTCGGTGGAGGTCGAGGAGAACGGCCGGGTCATCGGTCTGGACACGGCGTTCATCGTCTTCAACCGTCGCTTCTACCCGCGCCTGTGCGGCTTCTTCGACGAGCTCGGCGTCGAGACCGTCGCACACCCGGGCGGCTTCACCTTCTTCGACCAGGACAGCGGCCTGGAGTTCGGCACGGAGGAGCTGGAACTGGACGAGGCCGCGATCGAGGAGCGCTATGCCGAGCGGTATCCCGAGTTCCCGCACGTCTGGCGGGAGGTACGCCGCTTCCACGAGGAGAGCCGGCGGGACTTCGTGCGCGGCCGGGCGGACATGTCCCTGGGCGCGTACCTCGACCAGGGCGGCTACAGCGAGGAGTTCCGTCACTCGTACCTGATCATGCTGTGCTCGGCCGTCTGGTCGGTGCCGGCGGAGCTGGTCTGGGAGATGCCGGCGGCCACGGTGATCGCGTTCTTCGTCGGCCATGACGAGGGCGGTCTCGGGGGCCGGCGGGTGGACTGGCGGACGGTGGGCGGCGGTTCGATCTCGTACGTCCGCAAGGCGCTCGCCGCGACCGGTCCCGACCTGCGGGTCTCCGCGCCGGCCACGGCCGTCCGGCAGGAGGCGGACGGGGTCCTCGTGACCACCGCGTCGGGCACCGAGCGGTTCGACTACGCGGTCCTCGCCACGCACGCCGACGAGGCGTTCGCCCTGCTGGAGAACCCGACCGACGCCCAGCGGGCGGCCGTGGAGGGGGTCCGCTACAGCAGCTCCAAGGTGGTGCTGCACACCGACCCGTCCCTGATGCCGACCGACCGGGAGGGCTGGCTGGCCTGGAACTACGGCAAGGTGAAGGTGCACGGGGAGACCCGCTGCTTCATCACGTACTACCTGAACAAGCTGCAGGACCTCACCGCCGGGCAGGACTACTTCGTCACCCTCGACCCGCCCGGTCCGGTCGACCCCGCCACGGTCATCGCCGAGTTCGACTACACGCACCCCGTCATCGACATGGCGCTGCGCGAACGGCAGTCCGTGATCTACGGCGCCAACGAGGGGACCCGGGTGAAGCTGGCCGGCTCCTACTTCCACTCCAAGCAGCTGGGCCCGGACCTGATCGGCTCCCACGAGGCGGCGTTCTCCTCCGGGGCTGAAGCGGCGGCCCAACTGATGAAGGAGCTCGACGGTTAGGACGTGTCGGCGTCAGGAGGTGTGCCGGCGGGCCGACTCGTTCTCCTGGGCCATGCGCCTGAGGGCCATCAGGGCGGGTTCCAGGAGGACGGTCAGCAGCAGGGCGCGTTCGGCGGTCTCCAACGGGTCGTCCAGGCCGTCGAGTTGGTCGAGGTCGAGGACCGCGGTGCGTTCGGCGAGACGGGCGTACGGCAGGAGGGTCCGCCAGTCGAGCGGGACGCCGAGGGCACGCAGGGAGGCGAGGGTCTCGGCGAGGGTGGTCCGGGCGGGCGCCGAAGCGTGCACGTTCCAGTCCAGCTCCTTGACCAGCGCCTCGACCTCGGCCGCCTCCGAGGCGTCGTCGGAGGGCGCCTCGCCCACCCGAATGGAGCCCAGAGCGAGGCCCAGCAGGCGGTGGGTGTCCCCCGTGAACTCCGCGAGGGCGTCCAGGACTTCACGGGTGGTACTGACCGACAGTCCGCGTACGCCGGTCAGGGCGCGGATGAGGCGGAGCCGGCGCAGGTGCTGGTCGTCGTACTCGGCCTGGGTGGCGGCCGTCTGGCGGCCGGGCGGCAGCAGTCCCTCGCGCAGGTAGTACTTGATCGTCGTCACGGAGACCCCACTGCGGCGGCTCAGTTCGGAGATGCGCATACGGTTCGGCTCCGATTCGTTCGGCTCCACACTTGAAAACTGGATACCTCTACTGTCTAACATAGATAGTAGAGGTATCTAATATTCCTTCGTGCCGCCGGAGAGAAGGCCGCAGCCATGCCCACCCTGCGCTGGACCACAGTCAGCACCCCCGCACCCGACACCGAGGCGTACGTGATGGCGTCCCGGCTGGAGGTCCGCTCGCTCGGCGACGTGCCGCGCTTCTTCCTGAGGTCGCTGGCCGCGTGGAAGCAGGTCTCGAGCGCGCCCGGGGCGTACGGCGCGTCCCTGATCGCCGAGCCCCTCAAGCGCACCTTCTGGACGCTGTCGGCCTGGGAGGACAGGGACGCGCTCTACACGTACGCGAAGACCGAGCCGCATAAGTCGATCATGAACGGGCTGCGGTCCACGATGAAGGACTCGGTCTTCACGTTCTGGCAGGTCCCCGCGGCCGGCCTGCCCATCGACTGGACGGACGCCCGGCGCCGCCTCGCCGAGCAGGAGCGCACCGGTGCCTGAAACCCCTCACCCAGGAGAGAGCCCCACCATGACGCTGTCCGAAGAGAGCCCGGTCCTCGACGACCCGGCCGCCTCCGCCCCGGCGGCCGAGGGCCGCCGGACACCCCTCTGGCTCGCGATCGTCGCGGCGAGCGTGCCCATGTTCATGGTCGCGCTGGACAACCTCGTCGTCTCCACAGCCCTGCACACCCTGGCCGTGGACTTGGAGGCGAACACCCAGGAACTCCAGTGGTTCGTCAACGCCTACGTGCTGAGCTTCGCCTGTCTGCTGATGACCGGCGCCGCGCTCGGTGACCGCTTCGGCCGCCGGAGGGTGTTCGTCGCCGGAATCGCCCTGTTCACGCTGGCCTCCATCGGCTGCGGCCTGTCGGACACCAGCACCCAGCTGATCACCTTCCGCGCGATCCAGGGCGTGGGTGCCGCCGCCGTCATGCCGCTGTCGCTGACCCTGCTGTCGCAGGCGGTGCCGGAGCGGCTGCGCGGGATGGCGCTCGGCGTGTGGTCCGGGGTGAGCGGGCTCGCCGTGGCGATGGGCCCGGTCGTCGGCGGCGCGGTCGTGGACGGTCTGGACTGGCGGTGGATCTTCTGGATCAACGTGCCGGTCTGTGTGATCGCGATCCCGCTGGTGCTGTTCGCGCTGAGGGAGAGCTCGCTGCCCGGCGTCCGCCTCGACCTGGTCGGCATGGTGCTGGCGGCGGCCGGACTGTGCGCCGTGGTGTGGGCGATCGTGCACGGCGAGCCCGACGGCTGGACCTCCGGCAAGGTGCTCGGCGCGTTCGCCGGGGGCGCGGTGCTGCTGGCCGCGTTCGTCGCCTGGGAGGCCCGGACCGACGATCCGATGCTGCCGCTGTCCTTCTACCGCGTACGGGCCTTCACCCTCACCAACGTCGTCTCCGCGACCATGTACTTCGGTGTCTTCGGCTCGCTGTTCCTGCTCGCCCAGTACCTCCAGATCGTGCCGCCGCGCACCCCGCTGGAGGCCGGTGTGCGCACGCTCGCCTGGACACTGATGCCGATGTTCGTGGCCCCCGTCGCCGGACTGCTCACCGACAAGGTCGGCGGCGGCCGGCTGATGGCCCTCGGTCTCTTCCTCCAGGGCGTCGGCCTGGGCTGGATCAACCTGGTCGCCGACGTCGACACGGAGTACACATCCCTGGTCGGACCGATGGTCGTGGCCGGTATCGGCATGGGCTTCGTGTTCGCGCCGACGGCGGCGGTCGTGCTCGGCTCGGTCGCCAAGGAACACGCGGGCAAGGCGTCCGGCGCCAACACCACCGTCCGCGAGATCGGCGGCGCGCTCGGCATCGCCATCCTGAGCACGGTGTTCGTGGCACACGGCAGCACCGACGGTCCGCAGCAGTTCGTCGACGGTCTGCACCCCGCGGTGTGGGTCGGTGTGGCCGTGGTGTTCGCCGGAGCGCTGTGCGCCCTGGGGATCCCGCGCCGACCGCGGGACTTCGAAGAAGCCTGACCCCTCCGAAGAGGCCCGGCCGGCCCCTTCTCCCCCGACCGGTGGTCGGGGCGGACACCTCCACATTCCCCCGCCGAGGTGTCCGCCCCGGCCGCCGCCCTGCACGTCCTGCACACCTGAGCAGAACCCCGCTTGAATGATCAGAAGGGCATCGGGTTAGCATCTGAGCGCCACCTAGCTCGAAAGATAGGCCCGTGACGCTCAACGACGCTTCGTTCACCAACTGGAAGAACCGCGAGGAGATCGCGGAGTCGATGATCCCGATGATCGGGAAGCTGCACCGCGAGCGGGACGTGACGATCCTGCTGCACAGCCGCTCCCTGGTGAACAAGTCGGTGGTCAGCATCCTCAAGACCCACCGGTTCGCCCGCCAGATCGCGGGCGAGGAGCTCTCGGTCACCGAGACCCTGCCGTTCCTCGAGGCGCTCACCACGCTCGACCTCGGCCCGTCCCAGATCGACATCGGCATGCTCGCCGAGACCCACCGCGCCGACGACCGCGGGCTGTCGGTCCTGGACTTCACCGCCGAGGCGGTCGCCGGCGCCACCGGCGCCAACAAGATCGACCGCCGCGAGCCCCGCGATGTCGTCCTCTACGGCTTCGGCCGCATCGGCCGGCTCGTCGCCCGTCTGCTCATCGAGAAGACCGGTTCCGGCAACGGTCTGCGGCTGCGCGCCATCGTCGTCCGCGGAGGCGGCGATCAGGACCTGGTCAAGCGTGCCTCGCTGCTGCGCCGCGACTCCGTCCACGGCCAGTTCCAGGGCACGATCACGGTCGACGAGGCGAACGGCACGATCGTCGCCAACGGCAACGAGATCAAGGTGATCTACGCCGACAGCCCGGCCGAGGTCGACTACACGGCGTACGGCATCAACGACGCCATCCTCATCGACAACACGGGCAAGTGGCGCGACCGCGAGGGCCTCTCCCAGCACCTGCGGCCCGGCATCGACAAGGTCGTCCTGACCGCGCCCGGCAAGGGCGACGTCCCGAACATCGTGCACGGCGTCAACCACGACACCGTCAAGCCGGACGAGCAGATCCTGTCCTGCGCCTCGTGCACCACCAACGCGATCGTCCCGCCGCTGAAGGCGATGCACGACGAGTACGGCGTGCTGCGCGGCCACGTGGAGACCGTCCACTCGTTCACCAACGACCAGAACCTGCTGGACAACTACCACAAGGCCGACCGTCGTGGCCGTTCGGCGCCGCTGAACATGGTGATCACCGAGACCGGTGCCGCGTCCGCCGTCGCCAAGGCTCTGCCCGACCTCAAGGCGCCGATCACCGGCAGCTCGATCCGGGTCCCGGTGCCGGACGTGTCGATCGCGATCCTCAGCCTGCGCCTCGGCCGCGAGACGACCCGCGACGAGGTTCTCGACCACCTCCGCGAGGTCTCCCTGACCTCGCCGCTCCGGCGCCAGATCGACTTCACCACGGCCCCCGACGCGGTCTCCATGGACTTCATCGGCTCGCGCCACGCCTCGATCGTCGACGCCGGCGCCACCAAGGTCGACGGCGACAACGCCATCCTCTACCTCTGGTACGACAACGAGTTCGGCTACTCCTGCCAGGTCGTCCGCGTCGTCCAGCACGTCTCCGGGGTGGAATACCCGACGTACCCGGCGACGAGCGCCTGACCAGCGGAAAAACGTTACTGGCCTCCGGAGCGGAACTTCACCGTCGCGCAGGCTTCTGGAGGACACCGGATGCAGTAACGTCAAGCCGTGACGGATCACACCACCGGAGACAGCGCGGGCCGGCGGCCCGCGGGCGGCGGCAGGCGGCGGCGCGGCACGGCCGGCCAGGACAAGCCCGCCACCATCCGCGACGTCGCCGCCAGGGCGGGCGTGTCGGTGGCCACCGTGTCCCGCACGCTGGCCGGGAACTACCCGGTCTCCGAGGAGACCAGGGCCCGGGTGACGGCCGCGGTCGACGCGCTCCACTACGTGGTGAACGTGCACGCCAAGGCGCTCTCGGGCGGGGTTCCCGGCCCGGTCGCGCTGGTCCTCCACGACATCACCGGCCCGTCCCTCGCCCATGTGGCGGCCGGCGTGGAGCAGGAGGCGGCGGTCCGGGGCCGGCTGAGCCTGGTCTGCGCCACGCACGGTGATCCGGCCCGCGAGAACGACCTCGTGCAGCTGATGCGCGAACAGCACGCCGCCGCCGTGGTGCTCGTCGGCGGCGCGGAGGTCGACGCCGCGTACCACGAGCGGATGGCGGGCTATGCGCAGGGCCTGGCCTCGGCCGGGTCCCGGCTGGTCCTGGTCGGCCGCCCTCCGCTGCCCGCCGACGTACCGGCCACGGTGATCGAGTACGACAACCGCGGCGGCGCCTTCCAGGCCTCCACCCACCTGCTCGCCGCCGGACACCGGCGCGTCCTGTTCCTCGGCGGCGAGACCCGGTTCGCCACCGCCCAGCAGCGCCGGGCCGGTCACCTCGACGCGCTGCGCGCGCACGGGGTGCCGTACGAGGAGGCACTGGACGTCCCCGGGCCGTACACCCGCACCTCCGGCTATCTGCGCACCCGGGACGCCCTGCGCGCGGGGCTGGAGTTCACGGCTGTCTTCGCCGGCACCGACATGGTGGCCCTCGGCACGCTGGCGGCGCTGCGCGAGGCCGGGCTGGGCGTCCCGGACGACGTGTCCCTGGTCGGCTACGACGACGTGCCCTTCGCGGCGGACCTCACCCCCGCCCTGACCACCGTCCGCGTCCCGTACGAGGACCTCGGCCGGTCGGCCGTGCGGCTGGCGCTGGAGCGGGAGGAGCGGGTCTCCGGGGACGACCATGTGGTGCTGAGCACCCAGTTGGTGATCCGGCAGTCGGCGGCGCCCCGCCACTGACCGGACCGGCCACCCCCGAGCACGCGCGGCGGCCCGCTCTCGCGGGCCCGCGCGTGGGTGGGGACGGTCAGGCCTGCGTCTCCGGGCGGCCCGGCTGCGCCCAGTGGGTGTGGAAGGCGCCGGGGCGGTCGGTACGGCCGTAGGTGTGGGCGCCGAAGTAGTCGCGCTGGCCCTGGAGGAGCGCGGCGGGGAGCCGGCCGGCGCGCAGGGTGTCGTAGTGGGCGAGCGCGGCGGAGAAGGCGGGGACGGGGATGCCCCGGCGGGCGGCGGAGGCGACCGTCTCCCGCCACGGCACCTGCGCGTCGGTGATCTCCATGGCGAACTCCATCTCACCGAGGAGGCTGACCAGTTCGGAGTCGGCGGCGTACGCGGCGCGGATACGGTCGAGGAAGGAGGCGCGGATGATGCAGCCGCCGCGCCAGATCTTGGCGACCGCGCCCAGGTCGATCTTCCAGCCGTACTCGGCGGCCGCGTCCTGGATCATCTTCCAGCCCTGGTCGTAGGCGATGACCTTGGAGGCGTACAGGGCGTGCTCGACCTGGGAGGTGAAGCGGGCGGCCTCGGTGCGGCTGAGCGGCGGGGTGGTGCCGCCGGGCAGCCCGGCGTAGGCGGCGCGCAGTTCGCGCTGGCTGGAGGCGGCGCGGGCGAAGGTGGCCTGGGCGATGGCGGTGACCGGGGAGCCCAGGTCCAGGGCGGTCTGCACGGTCCAGCGGCCGGTGCCCTTCTGGCCGGCGGCGTCGGTGACGATGTCGACGAACGCGAGGCCGGTGGTGGCGTCGGTGTGGGCGAGGACCTCGGCGGTGATCTCGATCAGGTAGGAGCCGAGGCGGCCCTCGTTCCAGGTGCGGAAGACGTCGGCGATCTCGGCGGGGGTGTAGCCGGCGACCTGGCGCAGCAGGTCGTACGCCTCGGCGATGAGCTGCATGTCGGCGTACTCGATGCCGTTGTGGACCATCTTGACGAAGTGTCCCGCGCCGTCGGTGCCGACATGGGTGGCGCAGGGCTCGCCGTCGATCTTCGCGCTGATGGACTCGAACATCGGGCCGAGGACGTCGTACGACTCACTGGACCCGCCGACCATGATCGACGGCCCGAGCAGGGCGCCCTCCTCGCCTCCGGAGACGCCGGTGCCGACGAAGTGGATGCCCTTCTCGCGCAGCGCGGCCTCACGGCGGCGCGTGTCGGCGAAGTGGGCGTTGCCCCCGTCGATGATCATGTCGCCGGGCTCCAGGAGCGGGGCGAACTCGTCGATGACGGCGTCGGTGACGGCACCCGCCTGGACCATGATCATCAGACGGCGGGGACGTTCGAGCGCGGCCACGAACTCCTCGGCCGACTCGGCGGGGACGAAGGCGCCCTCGTGGCCGAACTCCTCGACGAGCGCGCGGGTACGGCCGGCGGTGCGGTTGTGGACGGCGACGGTGTGGCCGTTGCGGGCGAAGTTGCGCGCGAGGTTGCGGCCCATCACGCCGAGGCCGGTGACGCCGATGGCGGCGGTTGCGTTCACGAGGTACGTCCCTTGGATCGTTGGCGTGTTGCGGAGGGGGCGGGCAGCCCCGTACCTCCAGGTACGCGCGCCGGGCCGGTTCTTCTCGACGCCGCGCCGAACGAACTGCTGGGACGTGTGTTTCGGTTGGGGCGGGCGCCCTGGCTCAGCGGCGCCGCCAGGGCAGCACCGCCGGGTCGGACTCGGTGCTCTCGGCCCGGTGCAGGGCGTCGCTGATGGCCTCGCCGATCTCCGCGAGCTGCCGCACCTGTTCGGGGGTGATCACGTCGAACACGGCACGGCGGACGGCCTCCACATGGCCGGGTGCGACCTCCACGAGCAGCGCCCTGCCCTGCTCGGTGAGGAAGGCGAGCTGCCCCCGGCCGTCGGCGGGGTCCTCCCGGCGGTCCACGAGACCGACCTCGCGCAGCCGGTTCACCGCGTGGGTGAGCCGACTGCGCGTGATCTTCAGCTCCTGGGCCAGTTCGGACATCCCGAGGACGCCCTCGGGGGCCATGGAGAGGTAGGCCAGGAGGCTGTAGTCGGAGTGCGTCATGCCGGCGTCGCGCCGCAGCTGCCGGTTGAGGTAGTCGGCGAGCAGGGTGGAGAAGCGGACGTAAGCCAGCCAGGCCCGTCGTTCTTCGGCGTTGAGCCAGCGCGGCGTCGTGGACATGGTCACACTTTACCCAGAAACTCCTTTGTTTGAAATATCAAATACATGGCAGCCCATCCGCCGTGTAGTCGGCGCGGCCGGTGAAGGCGTAGTGGTCGAGGAGGTTGCGCCGGGCACGCTCGACGGTGTCCCGCGGGCCGAGGGCGACGCTGATCTGGAAGAGACCGCCGAGGTGTTTCGGGGGCAGTGCGGCGCCGAGGAAGCCGTCGCCGAAGTGGCCCACGCGTTCGATGGCCGCCGCGGCGAAGCCGCCGAACAGCACTTCGGGGCCGCCCGGTGTGAGCGGCGCGGGTCCGACGGGCCCGGCGCAGTGCCGCGACCGTACGGGGGTGAGCCCTCCGCGGGCAAACCCTTTTCCGGTGGGTGGGTTGTGGAGGTCCGGCCGACCGACGGGACGGGTCGGTCGGCCGGCCGGGGGAACGGCGCGTCAGGTGGTCGTGCAGGTGCTGCCGTTGAGGGTGAAGGCGGTCGGGGCGGTGTTGGTGGTGCCCTTGGCGCCGATGAAGCCGACGGTGACCGAGCCGCCGGCGGGGATGGTGGAGGTGTACGAGGCGGGGGCGACGGTCACCGTGCCGCCGCTCTGGGTCGGGGTCCCACCCCACATGTTGCTGACCGTCTGCCCGTCGGCGAAGGCGAACACGAGCTTCCAGCCGTTGATCGCGGCGGTGCCGGGGTTGCCCAGGAGGATCTCGCCCTGGAACCCGCCGGGCCATTCGCCCACGACGCGGTAGCGGACCGAGCAGGGGGTGGCGGGTGCGCTGCTCGTCGTCACGGCGACCGTGCCCGAGCGGGCCGAGCGGTTGCCGGCCGCGTCCCGGGCGTAGACCGCGAAGGTGTACGACGTGCTCGCGCCGAGGCCGGTCACGGTCACGCCGTTGGTGGTGGAGGCGGCGACGGCGGACTCGGTGCCGCCGCTGACGCGGACGACGTCGTAGCCGGCGACGCCGACGTTGTCGGTCGCGGCCGTCCAGGTGAGGGCGGCGGACGTGGCCGTCACCGCGGAGGCCGTGGGGGTGCCGGGGGCGGTCGGCGCCTGGGTGTCGCCCGGGGTGCCGCCGCCGAACACGGTGGCCTCCTTCGCGGTCTGGGCGATGCCGTTGGCGCCGTTGAAGACGCGCTGGCCCCAGGAGCTGAGCCGGGCGGGGTCGAAGTCGGT
The DNA here is from genome assembly GCF_048159505.1 of Streptomyces sp. T028. Classification (NCBI taxonomy): domain Bacteria; kingdom Bacillati; phylum Actinomycetota; class Actinomycetes; order Kitasatosporales; family Streptomycetaceae; genus Streptomyces; species Streptomyces sp. T028. Next base: position 74,337 of record NZ_JBLRVZ010000052.1, on the reverse strand, counting down.
CGCCAGGTCGAGGATCGGGTCGGTGTTGCCGCTCCAGGACCACGCGAGGTAGCCCAGGTTCAGCTGCCGGGCGGTGGCCATCATGGTGTCCTCGTCCGGGTCGCCCCACTGGTCGGCCGGACCGCCGAACTCGCCGATCAGGATGGGCAGTTCGGCGGCCACGAAGGCGTTGAGATAGTCGGTGATCTCCGCCGCGGTGTCGAAGACGCTGTACATGTGGATCGAGAAGATCAGGTTGCCGGTGGGGTCGGCGGCGTACACGGACTGGGCGTTGGCGCGCATGACGCCCTGCCAGTCCTGGCCCCAGTTGGGCGCGTCCACCATGATCGTGTGCTGGAGACCGGCGGCGCGCAGCTTCTGGATCGCGGCGATCGTGGGGGCGGTCCAGCCGTCGGGATTCGTGTTGCCCCAGGGCTCGTTGCCGATGTTGACGACGACGTAGTCCTCCTGGCCGGCCAGGACGTCCTTGAGACCGATCCAGTAGTCGGCGGCCTGGTCGAGGGTGCCGGCCGCGGAGTCCTCGCCGTAGCCGGTGGTGTCGTGCACCTCGAGGACACAGATGAGACGGTTGGCCTTGCACTGGGCGACGACGTTCGCCACGTCCGAGGCGCTGTTCGCGCTCCAGCGGTGACCGTCGGCGAGGACCACGCGGACCGTGTTGGCGCCCAGCGCCTTGATGTCGGCCAGCGACTGGAGCTCGCCGGGGTACCAGGTGTGGGCGTGGTTGACGCCACGCATGACGAAATCGTTCCCGTTGGCTTCGAGCAGCCGCCCGTCGGCGATGTGGAGGCCGGTGGCGGCGAGGTCGTCGGGGCGGGCCTGGGCCGGGGCGGGCGCGAGGACGCCGAGGGCGAGCAGACCGAGGAGGACGGCGAGCCTGGTCAGCAGGGTGGCGAGGGGGCGCTTCCCCTGCGGGCTTCCGGAGGGGCTGATTGTCGTGCTTCGTGTCGTGCTTCTTGTCGTTCTCACTGCGACTCCAGGAGTGAGGCCAAGAAGGCGGGGGGCGTGCGACAGTGTGGGAGCGCTCCCATAAAGCCACCGCGCCAAGTACACGTCAAGGGACTGCGCAGGGTCCGCTCCCCCCGCACCGGCGGGGTGCCGCTGCCACGGAAGTGATTGAAAGGCTGAGCACAGGCGGCGACTGGGCTAGCCTCGTTTCACCCCACTAGAACGAACTGTCGTACGACGAACATCACTTCGGGAGTTTCGTGACTCACCAGCGGCCGACCCCACCGAGTGCCACGGCTGCCGAGGCCGCCGCGCTGCGGCAGACCGGCGCCTCACCCCTGCGGGTCGGGGATCCGGGCCGTGTCGGCCCCTATGTGCCGCTGGCACTGCTCGGCAGCGGCGGGATGGGACGGGTCTATCTGGCCCGGGCCGCCGACGACGGCCCGGGCCTGTTCGCGGTGAAGGTGATCCGGCCGGAGTACGCCGAGGACGTTCGTTTCCAGCGCCGTTTCGAGCGTGAGGCGGCGGTGCACTCCCGGCTGGGCCCGCCGTACGCGCCGCGCCTGTGCGGTACGGGGTTCGAGGGCGAACTGCTGTGGATGGCCACTGAGTACATCCCCGGGCTCGATCTCACGGAGGCGGTACGCGGGGCCGGCGCCCTGCCCGCGGCCACCGTGTGGCGGCTGGTCGGGGATCTGGGGCGGGCGCTGGCCGCCCTGTCCGCCGCCGGGGTCGTGCACCGGGATCTGAAGCCGTCCAACGTGCTGCTGTCCGTCCAGGGCGCGCATCTGATCGACTTCGGGATCTCCAAGGCCGCGGACGCGAGCGCGCTCACCGGCACGGGGAACCGGGTGGGCACCCCCGCGTACATGTCGCCGGAGTACCTCAGGACAGGCCAGTGCGACGCCGCCTCGGACGTGTTCTCGCTGGCCGGAACCCTGGTGTACGCGTCGGCCGGGCGCGCCCCGTTCGGGGACGGCACCGGGGTCGACGTGATGCACCGGGTGGCGTTCGAGGAGCCCGACCCGAAGGTGACCGCGGTGGTCGCGTCGGCCGACCCGGACCTCGCCGCGCTGCTGGCCCGGTGTCTGGCCAAGGAGCCCGGCCTGCGCCCGACCGCCGGGGAACTGATCGAGCTCGCCGGGGCGCGCACCGGCGCTGACGGCTGGCCCGAGCCGCTGCACGGTGAGGTGCTGGCCCGTCAGGGGGCGTACCAGACCCTGCACCGGCTGCCCGTCGAGCGAGCGGTCCGCCTGTTCCCCTCGGTCCACCGCCCCACGGCTCCCCGCACCCCCGCACCGGCCCCGGTGAGCCGCCCGGCTCCACCTGGCGTCGCCGCCGCGCCGATGGCCCCGTCCGGTGCCGGCGCCGTACCGATGGATCCGCACGCCCCGGTCGGCGCTCTTGCCGTCCCGGCCGGCGCCCCTGTCGCGCCGGTCGCGCCCTCGGCTCCGTCCTCTCCGTCCGCTCCGTCCGCTCCGGTGGACGCGCCCGCCTCCTCCGAACTCGCCGCCGCGCAGCCCGAGGGCGGCGTACCGGCGTCTGCGGAGTCGTCGGCGTCCGGGCAGCAGGCCCCGTCCGCCTCCCGTGAGGCGACGTCAGAAGTCTTACCTCCGAAGGGGCCACCGGGATCCCGGCGCTGGACGCACCGACAGCGGGTGATGGTCGTGGCGGCCGGTGCCGCGCTGTGCGCGGTCGCCGCCGGTGGGCTCGTCCTCACGCGGCCGGACGGTCCGGGAACCGCCGCCCCTCCCCGGGACGTCGAGACGGCGACCGGTGCCGTGCCGGGCGCCGCGCCCGGGAAGGTCGCTCTGCCGGGGACCTCCGGGGTACCGGACAGGGCCTCCGCGGCCGGCTCCGCGGCCGGACGGGCCGACGTCGACGGCGGCCTCGACCCCACGCGGCCGGACGTGTCCGGTTCAACCACCGCCGACAGCGCCGCGGGCGCCCCCGCCTCCTCCGGCGCGGACACCGGTGCCGGTACCGGCACTTCCTCCGCTCCGAGTACGGACCCCACGACCCCGTCGGCCGAGCCGTGGAACACCGACTGCACGTACTACAACGGCAACGGCCGCACCGGCGAGGGCGACAGCGGCAAGAAGGTGTCGCAGGTGCAGTGCATGCTGATGAAACGCGGGTACAGCGTGGGAAGCAGCGGGGTGACCGGTGAGTTCGGCCCCGAGACGACCGACGCTGTGCGCGCCTTCCAGGGCGACAAGGACCTGTCGGCCGACGGTGTCGTGGCCCACGACACCTGGGTCGCGCTGCGCGGCAGCGACTGAGGCCCCGATTGGCGTGACGTACCCCAACAGGTGATGATTATAGGGAAATCGCCACCATTCCCCTACACCCGTCGGAGTTCGCGCCCGCGGCGCGACCGGCACGCTCTGCGTACGCCTCAGCTCCCGCCGTAGCGGACTTTCGGCCCCGGGAAGGCCGAGGAGGCAGACCCATGACGACGGAACTCCGGACCGAGCGCGCCTCGAACTATCTCTCCCAGCTGACGACCGCCGCCCGGCGTTATGCGGACCGGACCGAGCAGCGGGACCTCAACAAGGCGGTGCTCGCCACGAGCGGTGTGCTGTACGCCGACGATCCCGAGCGGGTCGAGAAGCGGCTGGCCCGGCTCGGCGCGGACTGGTCACTGGCCCGGGCGATCGAGCGGGTGCCGTCGGATCCGGCGGCCACGGCGGGGAGCACACTGCTGCTGCCGCCGGACGTCTTCGGCCGCGATGTGCTGGGCCTGGAGCGTCTCATCGGGCGCAACAACCTCACTCCGATCGCGTTCCTGGAGGAGGGCGTCCTGGCCGCGCGTCCGGTCGGCCGGATCACCGTTCGAGGGCCGGGCGGGGGCCACGGCACCGGCTTCCTGGTCTCGCCCGCCCTGCTGCTCACCAACCACCACGTCCTGGGCGACTCGGAGGAGGCGGCCCGCAGCGAGGTCGCGTTCGCCTTCCAGGACGGGGTGGGCGGTGGTCCGCTCGTACCGGCGGTCTTCCGGCTGGAACCGCAGCGGTTCTTCGTCACCGACCGGCGGCTGGACTTCAGTCTGGTCGCGGTGGCCCCGCGCGGCACGCAGGGCGAGGCGTTGTCGTCGTTCGGGCGGCTGACACTCAGTGAGGCGCAGGGCAAGGTCGTCATCGGGGAGTTCGTGAACATCGTCCAGCATCCGCGGGGCGAGCCCAAGCAGTTGGCGCTGCGCGACAACCAAGTCGTCGACGTGCTGGACGACTTCCTGCACTACGAGTGCGACACCCAGCCGGGATCGTCGGGTTCGCCGGTCTTCAACGACCAGTGGGAGGTCGTCGCGCTGCATCACTCGGCCGTGCCGAAGACCGACGAGCAGGGCCGGCCGCTGAGCGTGGACGGCACGCTCTGGCAGCCGGACATGGGCGAGGAGCGGCTGGCGTGGAAGGCGAACGAAGGAGTGCGGATCAGCCGGGTGCTGGGCGCCCTGCACGCGATGAGCCCGGCCGGCGAGGCGGCCCGGCTGCGGGACGAGGTGTTCACGGCGGGGCCCGCCGCTCCGGCCGTGGCAACGGCTCCGGCGCCACCCGAGAGCACACCGGCCTCCTCGCCCCCGCCCTCCGCCAACGGATTCGGCACCAACGGTTCACACGCGGCGTACGTCATCGAGGACACCGCGCGGCTGACCGTCCCCCTGTGGGTCACCATCGGCCTGGGCCCCTCGGCGTACCCGGCGGCGACAGCAGCCGGTGTCACCGGCGCGCAGCCCGTCCCCTCTCCCCCGGCCCCGCAGCTCACACCCCCGCCTCCCGCAACGGCACCGGCCGCCTCCGCCCCGGCGGACACGGCCACGGTCTCGGCGGTCGAGAAGGACGTGACCGCGGCCCTGGTCAACCTCCGGCTCGCCCAGGACCGGCCGTACTACGACCGCGCCGCCGACCGGGCCGCGCGCGACGCCTACTACGCGGGCGTCGCCGACCTGAGCGGTGACGCGCTGCGGCGCGCGCTCACCGGTCTGCTGGAGCAGACCCACGCGCCCCGGCCGAGGTACAAGCCGATCCGCCTGGTGTACCCGTGGGTCGATCTGCACCAGGACGGCCGGCTGCACAGCATCTACTCCGGCAGGGACTTCTCGCCGGAGGAGCTCATCCGGGCCGACGCCGCCGTCGCGGAGACCCGGCTGGCCCGGGTCCGGGAGCTCCTGCTGCACGAGAGCACGGCGGGCCCGGCCGAGTTCGAGGCGGAGTTCGACGCCCTCGAGGACGCGATGCCGTTCAACTGCGAACACGTGGTGCCGCAGTCGTGGTTCGCCAAGATGGAGCCCATGCGGGGCGATCTGCACCATCTGTTCGCGTGCGAGCCCGGCTGCAACAGCTACCGCGGCAACTTCCCCTACTTCGACTTCCCCGGCTTCCAGGAGACCGTCCGGGACGCCTGCGGGATGCGCGAGGACCAGGGGTTCGAGCCGCAGCAGGGCAAGGGGACCGTCGCCCGGGCCACCCTGTACTTCCTGCTGCGCTACCCGGGTCTGGTCGGCGACGCCCCGCGCGAGTTCCCCGAGGAACGCCTGCCCACCCTGCTGACCTGGCACGACAGCGAGCCGGTGACCGAGTACGAGCTGCACCGCAACGCGGCCGCCGCGGAGATCCAGGGCAACCGCAACCCGCTCGTCGACCACCCCGACTGGGCCCGTCGGATCGACTTCTCCGGCGTGTGGCGTCACTGAGTGAGTGGAGTGGACGCGCAGGAGCTGTTCAGCCTCGCCTGCGGGGTCCCGGTGTACAAGTACCCCGGGACCCCGCGGGCGAGCGCTGCGCGTCGGACGGCGCAGGTGACGCAGGACAGCCCGATGGGTCGGCACCACGGCTCGGCGTCTGCCTCGGCGTCCGGGGATCACCACAGGGATTCGGCACGGGCTGGACCGCGTCGAGCCGCCGGCCCGCCGCCGCGCCCTCGTGCGTGCATTCGGGTGGTCCGCACACCGCGCCGCCTGCCGTACGGCTCTGTCGTCGGTGCCGACTCGTAACCTCGGCGGAACAGCGGTGGCCCGGTAACGGACCATGGTGGGTCATGCCAAGTACCGGCGGGATTCCGGGGTTTCACAGGCATCGGCCCCGTCGCCCCCGAGCCACCACAACCAACGACCCACGCAGGGAGCAGCAGTTGACTTCCTCCCACGCCTGAAGGCGGGGACTCCAGCGGTCGCCCGCTGGGTTCCTGCTTCACCGACGACCGCCCCGTCCGGGAGGACTCCCGTTGAGGCTCTTCCTGCCCTGCTCCGCAGGAGCCTCGTTTCTCCCCCGCAAGCGGGAGGTGCCCCCACCCCGGCCTGAAGGCCGGGGCATCCGCGAAGGAAGGCTCCGATGACCACGTCGACCGCCACCCCGAGGTTCTCCGTCTTCACCCCCAGTCACCGGCCCCGTTTCCTTGACGAGTGCCTGGCGACGCTGCAGGCGCAGACCTGTCCGGACTGGGAGTGGATCGTCCTGCTCAACAACGGAGCCCGCTGGCGGCCGGAGTACCCCGACGAGCGGATCCGGGTGGTGATCGCGGACGACGTCGTCGGTGTCGGTGCCGCCAAGCGCCGGGCCTGTGAGCTGGCCCGCGGTGAGGTCCTCGTGGAACTCGACCACGACGACCTGCTGGCGAAGGCGTGTCTGGCGGAGCTGGGCAAGGCGTTCGACGCGCATCCCGAGGCCGTCTTCGTCTACAGCAACACCGCGCAGATCACCGAGGAGGGCGGGCGGGACGAGACCCGCTTCGACGAGACGTTCGGCTGGCAGTACGAGGACGTGGACGTCGACGGCCGCAGACTGCTCCAGGTCGTCTCGCTCGCGCCCACGCCGCACAACGTCGCCTACATCTGGTACGCGCCGAACCATGTACGGGCCTTCCGCAAGGAGAGCTACGAGAAGGCCGGCGGGTACGACGCGTCGCGCACGGTGCTGGACGACCAGGACCTGATGTGCCGTCTCTTCCACCTCGGCGACTTCCATCACATCAACCGCTGCCTGTACCTCCAGCGGGTCCACTCCGCGAACACCCAGTGCGAGCCGGAGATCAACGCACACATCCAGCGCGAGACGGTCACCCTGTACGACAAGTACATCGAGGCCAACGCGCTGGCCTGGACGCACCGGCGTGGACTGCTCGCCCTGGACCTCGGCTCGGCACACCGGAAGCCGCCGGGCTACACGGGGGTCGACCGACGGGAGGGCGAGGGCGTCGACATCGTGGCGACCCTGCCCGGGGGACTCGACCTGCCCGACGACTCCGTCGGCCTGGTGCGGGCGGTGAACTTCCTCGAGTACGTCCCCGCGAAGGTGCCGCTGATCAACGAGCTGTACCGGCTGCTGGCACCCGGCGGCATGTTGCTCACCATGACGGCCAGCTCCGACGGCCGCGGCGCCTACCAGGACCCGACGCACGTGGCGTACTACAACGAGAACTCGTTCTGGTACTACACGGACGACCAGTACCGTGCCTTCGTCCCCGACATCGAGGCCCGTTTCCAGTCCTCCCGCCTGGTGACCTACTTCCCGAGCGAGTGGCACTCCGAGAAGGACATCTCGTACGTGGTCGCCAACCTGATCGCGATGAAGGAGGGCGCCGCGCGCTGCGGCGGAAAGCTGCTGGTGTAGCTCGCGCGCCCGTGAGCGTGGTGCTCAGACCCCAGCGAGCTCTGTCAGGCCCAGGTGTCCTCGGGCCGCCTCGAGGTTCCGCGTCACCCGCTCACGCTGATCAGAGGGCAGCCGGCCGCTCTCCAGCAGGCGTTCGCAGCAGTCCTTGGCCTCCTCGTACTCGCCCACCCAGTAGGCGGCCACCGCGAGTTCGTCGAGCGCCTGCCACTCGTACCAGCGGGTCTCGACGAGCAGGGCGTCCTTCGGGAGCGGGATGCTTGCGGCCTGGCGCGCGAACAGGTGGGCGAGGGGCCAGCGCGGGCCGCTCGTACGGCACAGACGCGCCAGCTCGCCGACGGCCTCGGCGCGTGAGGGCCGGGTCTCGTACGCGCGGAGGTATCGGTCCATCACCTCGGCAGGCGGCCGTTCGAGGCTCTCCGCGAGCCGCGCGGCCCAGAGGCGGGCGCAGTAGACCTCCTCCTGCCAGCCCCCTATGGACGCCCGGCGGTCGTAGGCCTCGACCGCCTTCTCCAGCTCACCCGCGTCCCGCCAGCTCTGCGCGAGGTAGAAAGCGTAGCGGGCGTTGCCGGGCTCCTCGGCCAGGCCCTTCTCCAGGATGCCGGCGTCGCGGAGGTACTTCGTCCGGGCGCCTTCGTGTCTGAGCCGCCCCCCACCGCCCATGATGATCATCTCGGCACCTGTGAGGGTGCCGAGGCTGAAGCGCGCGCCGCAGTCGATGTACTCGTGCAGGACGCCCACATACCGCCAGGGCAGCCGTGTGGACACGAGGGCGGGGCGCCAGTAGCGGAAGTGCGGCGTGCGGATGTCGACCCGGTAGGCGTCGTGCGTCAGGTCCGGCATGCGGAAGCCGGGCTCCACCTCCATCGTGTCGTCGGCGTCGATGAAGAGCAGGTAGTCCGCCCGGGCGCGGGCGAGTTCGATCGCCTCGGTGCGGCTCCCGTCGTATCCCTTCCAGGGCCGCTCGTGCAGTTCCCCGGGCAGATCGCCGTAGACGTCGCGGACGATGTCCTGCGTGCCGTCGGTGGAACCGGTGTCCACGATGACCCAGGTGTCGATCAGGGGACGCACGGATTCGAGGCAGCGCCGGATCACCGGCGCCTCGTCCTTGACGATCATGTTCAGACAGACCGTCGGTCTCACGGGCCCTCCCGGGGCTGTATGTCGGCGGTGCCCCGAGGGTGGGCCTCGGGGCACCGTCACTCACTTCACAGGGGACTACGGCGTGACGTCGGCGCAGACCGCGAAGGCGGTGATCCCCCCGTCGCCGAGCTGCGAGACCTGCCACCCCTGCTGCGTACCGGTGACCTGGACCGGTTGGCTCGTACCGGGAGAACCGGTGGTCGCGATGAACCCGCCGCCGGTGACAAGGTCGCCGTCTGCGCAGGCGGCCGTCGCCGAGGTGGTGCCGGTCCCCGCGTCGGTGCCGGTCGCGGTCACGATGTACGTGGTGAGCGCCACGCTCGCACCCTGCGCGCCCTGAGCACCCTGAGCACCCTGCGCGCCCTGGGCACCCTGTGCTCCCTGAGCACCCTGAGCGCCCTGCACGCCGGTGCCACCGGTGTCACCCGTCGCACCCTGCGCGCCCTGGGCACCCTGGGCGCCCTGCGCACCCTGGACGCCGGCGGCACCGGTGTCACCCGTCGCGCCCTGGGCACCTTGCGCGCCCTGAGCACCCTGGGCGCCCTGCGCACCCTGGACGCCGGCGGCACCGGTGTCACCCGTCGCACCCTGTGCGCCCTGAGCGCCCTGAGCGCCCTGAGCGCCCTGAGGTCCGGGCTTGCCGGGCCTGCCGTCGTGGCCCTTCGGACCCTGGGGACCCCTGGGGCCCTGCGGGCCGCGGGGGCCCTTCTGTACCTGGTGATGGGGCTCGCGGTCCTTGTCCGCGGAGGTCCCGCCGTACGACTGCACCGTCGCACGGCCGTCGGAACCGGCCCGGCGGACCGCGTCGGCCACGGCCGCCTCGGTCACGCCCGGCGGGAGTTCCTGCACCACCAGACGGCCGGCGTCCGGCCGCTGCATCGCGTCGGCGATGGCGACCGTGCTCGGCACAACGCTCAGCGCCACCGCGGCCGCGCCCGTCGTCACCATCGTGGCGGACTTCAGGCGCGCGATTCGGATCGTTCTACGGTTCAAGAGAACCTTCCTCACGTTGGGGAGGGATCAGACGGCGGCGCGCACGCGGCGTGCGTCGGCCCGCTGGGTCGTCGTGTCTCCTTCCGGCCATGAACGACCTCATTCCTTCCACCGATATGAAAAAATGACTAAAGAACGACCCGTCTCGACCATGAGGATCACCCGAGCGGCGTCACCTGGCTCACGAATCACCCACCAGGCTTTCGCGATAGGCCACACATTCCTCGAAAGACGGCAGGAGGCCCTGCCGCTCGGCTTCCGCCAGCGTGGGCGCCGCGGCGTCCTTTTCGGAAAGGACGGGTGTGAGATCGTCGGGCCAGGCGATGGCCAGGGCCGGGTCGAGCGGATCGATCCCGAACTCACGGTCCGGTGCGTATCCCCGCGAACAGAGGTAGACGACGGTGGAGTCGTCCTCCAGCGCCATGAAGGCGTGGCCGAGCCCCTCCGAGAGATAGACGCAGCGATGCGTCGCGTCGTCGAGGCGCACCGCCTCCCAGGTCCCGAAGGTCGGGGAACCCACGCGGATGTCGACCACGACGTCGAGGACGGCGCCGCTGACGCAGGTGACGTATTTCGCCTGGCCCGGCGGGACCGCCGCACCGTGGACACCGCGGAGCGTGCCCCGTACGGAGCGGGAGCAGTTGGCCTGCTCGAACCGGAACCCGTGCCCGACGGCGTCCCGGAAGGTCTCGCTCCTGAACCACTCGTGGAAGCGGCCCCGGTCGTCCGTGAACACCCTGGGCGTGTCCACCCACGCCCCTTCGATCCCGAGCGGTTTCACGTGCTCACCTTTCTCGCGCCGGAGAGCCCCTGCGCGTCACGCGGACGCTCCTGGGCCCTCTGGGCCATGACGGCATGCGGGGAGTCTTCCAGCAGCCCCAGCAGGTAGTGGCCGTATCCGCTCTTCAGCAGTGGCCGGGCCAGTTCCCGCAGCCGGTCGTCGTCGATCAGGCCGGCCCGCCAGACCGTCTCCTCGACACAGCCGACCTTGAAGCCCTGGCGCTCCTCGATGACCCGGACGAACTCCGATGCCTGGACCATGGAGGTGAAGGTTCCGGTGTCCAGCCAGGCGGTGCCCCGGTCGAGCCGGGTGACCTGGAGTTCCCCCGCCTCCAGATAGGCGCGGTTGAGGTCGGTGATCTCCAACTCGCCCCTGGCGCTGGGCCGTAGGGCCCGGGCGAGGTCCACGGCGCGGTCGTCGTAGAAGTACAGTCCGGGGACGGCGTAGCGGGATCGGGGCCGGGCCGGTTTCTCCTCGATGGAGACCGCCCGGCCGCGTTCGTCGAACTCCACCACGCCGTACGCCGAGGGATTGGCCACCTGATACGCGAACACCCGGCCGCCCACCGGATCCTCGCGCCGGGCCAGCCGGGTGCCGAGTCCACTGCCGTGGAAAATGTTGTCGCCCAGGATGAGGGCGACGGATTCGCCGCCGATGAATTCGGCGCCCAGCACGAATGCGTGGGCGATGCCCTGCGGACGTTTCTGCGCCATGTATTCCAGCCGCAGGCCCAGTTGGCTTCCGTCACCGAGCAACCGACGGAACCGGCCCTGCTCCTCGGGGGTGGTGATGACGAGAATCTCCCGGACGCCGGCCATCACCAAGGTGGACAGCGGGTAATAGACCATGGGCTTGTCGAAGACGGGCAGCAGTTGCTTCGACACCGACCGGGTCAACGGCCAAAGTCGCGAGCCGGTACCTCCGGCCAACAGAATTCCACGCACGGAATCACCATAGGACAACCATCCGGTAATACCGGTTTTTAACACGGCCCCGGCCCCGGCCCTCTCACGGGGGATCAGAAAGGGCGGGGCACGAGGCCGGTTCAGCAGATCCGCGGCAGTTGCTCCCCGATCGGCAGGTCGACCACGCGGGTGCCGCCCAGTCCGGTGCGCGCCACGACCATGCCGGGGTGTGCCTCGACGGCCTCACCGATGATCACGGCGTCCGCGCCGAGCGGATGGGCCCGCATCGCCGCGAGCACCGCCTCGGCGTGCTCGCGCGGGACGAAGGCCACCAGCTTGCCCTCGTTGGCGATGTACATGGGGTCGAGGCCGAGGATGGCGCAGGCGTTGGCCACGGCCGGCGGGACCGGTACGGCCCGTTCCTGGAGGACCACCCCGGCGCCGGAGGCGCTCGCGATCTCGTTGAGCGCGGCGGCCAGGCCGCCCCGGGTGGGGTCGCGCAGGACGTGCAGATCCGGGGTGACGGCGAGCATGGCCTCGACCAGGCCGCCGAGCGGCGCGCAGTCGCTGGCGATCTCCACCCCGAACTCCAGGCCCTCGCGGACGCTCATGATCGCCACCCCGTGGACGCCGATGGCCCCGCTGACGATCACGACGTCCCCCGGGACGACCCGCTGCGGCCGCAGGTCGACGCCCGCCGGGACGATCCCGATGCCGGCCGTGTTGACGTAGATCCCGTCGCCGTGGCCGGCCTCCACCACCTTGGTGTCCCCGGTGGCCACCTCCACCCCGGCGGTGCGCGCCGCCGCGCCCATCGCCTCGGCGACCCGGGTGACCGTGTCGAGTTCGACGCCCTCCTCCAGGATGAACCCGCAGGAGAGGTACGCGGCGCGGGCGCCGCTCATGGCGAGGTCGTTGACCGTGCCGTTGACCGCCAGGTCGCCGATGCTGCCGCCGGGGAAGAACAGCGGGCGGACCACGTAGGAGTCGGTGGAGAAGGCCAGCCGTGAACCGCCGAGCGAGAGGACGGCGGAGTCGCCGAGCTGGGAGAGCACCTCGCCGCCGAAGGCCGGGGCGAAGATCTGCTGGACCAGTTCGGCGGAGAGGACCCCGCCGCCCCCGTGCCCCATGACGACCCGGGGGCGGTCGCGCAGGGGCGCCGGGCACGTCCACGCCTCCAGGTCCACCGCGGGAGCCGGGACAGGGGTGGTGTCAGACAACGGGGCTCGCCTCCCGGGCCGGGCCGGCGGGCACGTCCAGCCGCCGGTAGAGGTAGTACGCCGCGCAGGCGCCCTCGCTGGAGACCATCGTGGCGCCCAGGGGGGTCCGCGGGGTGCACAGGGTGCCGAAGGCGGCGCACTCGTGCGGCTTGAGTAGGCCCTGCAGAACCTCTCCGCTGCGGCACTCGGCCGGTTCCCGCGTCCGGATGTCCTCGACGGAGAAGCGGTGCTCGGCGTCGTGGTCGCGGTACTTCGGGGCCAGCCGCCAGCCGCTGCCGGGGATCACCCCGATGCCCCGCCAGGCGCGGTCGGTGACCTCGAAGACGTCCTCCAGCATGGCCCGTGCGGCCGGGTTGCCCTCGGGGCGGACGGCGCGGGCGTAGGCGTTGTCGACGGTGTGCTCGCCGCGCTCCAGCTGTTGTACGGTCCGGCGTACGCCTTCGAGGATGTCGAGCGGCTCGAAGCCCGTCACGACGATCGGCACCCGGAAGCGATCGGCCAGCTCCGGGTACTCCCCCATGCCCATCACGCTGCACACGTGCCCGGCCGCGAGGAAGGCCTGCACCCGGCAGGTCGGCGACGACATGATCGCCTCGATGGCGGGGGGAACGCGGACGTGGGAGACCAGCATGCTGAAGTTGCGGATGCCCTGCTTGTGCGCCTGGTGGACCGTCATGGCGTTGGGCGGCGCGGTCGTCTCGAAGCCGATGCCGAAGAACACCACCTCGCGGTCGGGGTTCTCCCGCGCGATCCGCAGGGCGTCGAGCGGCGAGTAGACGACGCGTACGTCACCGCCCTCGCCGCGCACCTGGAACAGGTCCCGTCCGGTGCCCGGCACGCGCAGCATGTCGCCGAAGGAGCAGAAGACCACCTCCGGCCGGGAGGCGATCTCCAGCGCCTTGTCGATGACCTCCAGCGGGGTCACGCACACGGGACAGCCCGGCCCGTGGATCAACTCGACCTTGTCCGGGAGGAGTTGGTCGATGCCGTGGCGGATGATGCTGTGCGTCTGACCGCCGCAGACCTCCATCAGCGCCCAGGGCCGGGTGACCGTGGCGTGGATGTCGTCCAGGAGCCGGCGTGCCAGGTCGGGGTCCTGGAACTCGTCGATGTACTTCACTGCCCGGCCTCCCGTACGACGTCCCGGCCCGCCTCGGCCGCCGCCGTCTCCCAGGCGTCGCCGAACTCCTCCTGCAGCATGCCGAGTTCGGCGAAGAGTTCGAGCGTCTGCTTCGCCGACTCCTCGTCGAGCCGTTGCAGGGCGAACCCGACGTGGACGATGGCGTACTCGCCGACCCGGAGGTCGGGCAGGTACTCCAGGCACACCTCCTTGACCACGCCGCCGAAGTCGACGGTGGCCATCCGGGTGCCGTCGCGTTCCTCGATGTCCAGCACTCTGCCGGGTACCGCCAGGCACATGGGCCTCTCCTCGCTGTGGGTCTGGGACGGGCGCCGCGGGCGCCGGTCAGTCGGTGTTCGTCGTCCGTGCGGCCACCATCAGCTGGCCCAGTGCCAGGCCGCCGTCGCCCGGCGGCACCAGGCGGTGCCGCAGGACCGTGAAGCCGTCCTCGCGCAGGACGGCGCGACAGGCCGTCGACAGCAGCGTGTTGGCGAACACACCGCCCGTCAGGGCGACCGTGCCGAGGCCGTGCCGCTCCCGGGCCAGCACGCACATACGCCGCACCAGCCCGGCCACGCCCCGGTGGAAGCGGGCCGCGACCAGGGCGGGCGCGCACCCGGCGCGCAGGTCACGGACGACGGCCGCGAGAACGGGTGCCGGATCGGCCTGTACGGCACCTCGCCCGCCCTCCTCGGGTGCGCGCAGGGCGAAGTCGTACGCGGTGGCGTCCCCGGCGGGCGCGTGCAGGGCGGCCGCCTCCAGCTCGACGGCGGCCTGTGCCTCGTATCCGGCGCGGTGGCACACCCCGGCGAGGGAGGACACGGCGTCGAAGAGCCGGCCCATGCTGGACGTGGGGACGCAGTTCAGACCGCGCTCCAACTGCCGCTCCAGGGCACCGATCTCGTCGTGTGGACAGGCGGCCGTGCAGGGCAGGTCGGCCGACCGGTCGAGTCCGGCGGCCCGCAGATGGGACAGCGCCATGCGGTAGGGCCGACGCACCGCGGCGTCGCCGCCGGGCAGCGGGACGTACGCGAGGTGCCCGAACCGGGTGAAGCCGTCGTAGTCCGCGAGCAGGAACTCCCCGCCCCACACCGCCCCGTCGTCGCCGTGGCCGGTGCCGTCGAAGGCGACACCGATCACCGGGCGCGTGCCGTCGAGGCCGTGCTCGGCCATGGCCGCGGCGACATGGGCGTGATGGTGCTGGACCCGCGTCACGGGCCGCCCGGCGGCATTGCGGTCGGCCCACCCGGTGGAGCGGTAGCCGGGGTGCCGGTCGGCGGCCAGCAGCTCGGGCCGTACGCCCGTGATCGACTCCAGCTGCCCCACCGCACGGTCGAAGGCGCCCTGCGTACCGAGGTCGTCCATGTCACCGATGTGCGCCGACAGCCAGGCCTTGCGGCCCGCGCCGAGACAGAAGGCGTTCTTCAGGTCCCCGCCGACGGCGAGGGCGGGGCGGACGGGCAGCGGAACGGGGACCGGCAGGGGCGCGTAGCCGCGCGAGCGGCGGATCACCAGGGGCTCGCCGTCGCAGACGCGGACCACGGAGTCGTCGCAGGGCACATGGATCGGCCGGTCGTGGACGAGCCAGGCGTCGGCCAGGTGCGCGAGCCGCTCCAGGGCCTCCGTGTCGTCGGTGACGATCGGCTCCCCGGACACGTTGCCGCTGGTCATGACGAGCAGCCGGGACCCGTCCGGATCGCCGGGCAGGCCCAGCAGCAGATGGTGCACGGGGGTGTACGGCAGCATCACACCGAGGTCGGGGCTGCCGGGCGCGACCGCTGCGGCGGGCCGCGGGTCCCCGGCCGCGTACGACGGGTCGGGGCGTCGTCGCAGCAGTACGACGGGCCGCACGCCGCCTTCGAGCAGGTGCCGCTCCTCGGGGCCGAGTCGTACGAGATGCTCGATGTCGGCCGTGCGACGGGCCATGACGGCGAACGGCTTGTCGCCGCGCCCCTTGCGCCGCCGTAGGAGGGCCACGGCCTCGTCGTTCGTCGCGTCGCAGGCCAGGTGGTAGCCGCCCAGGCCTTTCACGGCGAGGATCGCGCCGGCCGCGAGCAGCGTACGGGCCCCGGCGATCGGATCACCGACGGCGGCCGGGGCGATCAGCCGCAGCCTCGGTCCGCAGGCCGGGCAGGCGACCGGCTGGGCGTGGAAGCGCCGGTCGGCCGGATCGCCGTACTCCCGGGCGCAGTCGGCGCACATCGGGAAGCCGGCCATGGTGGTGTGGGCCCGGTCGTAGGGGACGCCGGTGACGATGGTGAAGCGGGGGCCGCAGTGGGTGCAGTTGACGAAGGGGTGGCGGTGGCGCCGGTCGGCGGGGTCGGCCAGTTCGGCGAGGCAGTCGGCGCAGGTGGCGGTGTCCGGGGAGACGAGGGTGCGGGCCGGGCCGTCGGTGCGGGAGGCGCGGATGGTGAACGCCTCGCCTCCCGTGAGCGGCAGTTCCTGGTGGTGGACCGACTCCACCACGGCCAGCGGGGGCGCCTGGAGCGCGAGGCGTTCGCAGAAGCGGGTCACGGCCGCGCCGCTGCCCTCGACCTCGGCGACGACACCCTCCGGGGTGTTGGTGACGTGTCCGACCAGGGCGAGTTCGGTGGCGAGGCCGTAGACGTACGGCCGGAAGCCCACGCCCTGCACCACGCCCCGGACGACGACCCGGCGGCGCAGCGGCCGGTCGCCGGTGACGACGGCCGGGGACGGCGAAGCGCTCACGGGTGGGTGTGGGCGAGGGCGTCGGCCGCGTCCACGTGTGTATGAGCCCGGGCGTGCGCAGGGGGGTGTTCGTGCGTCTGACGGGCCATGACCGGCGTATGGACGGGTGTGCCCTCCGCCGCGGCCAGCGCCCGGTCGAGCAGCGCGCCGACGCCCTTGCCCCGGCGGGCCGAGGTCATGATCACCTCCACGCCCGGGTTGACCTGCTCCACGTTCGCCCGGAACGCGATCCCGTCGAACTCGACCGCCGCTGCGAGGTCGGTCTTGGTCACGACGACGAGGTGGGCGAGGCCGAAGGCGGTGGGGTACTTGAGCGGCTTGTCCTCGCCCTCGGTCACGGAGGCGAGGACCACCCGGAGGGTCTCCCCCAGGTCGTAGGAGGCGGGGCAGACCAGATTGCCGACGTTCTCCACGAACAGCAGCCGGGTGTCCTCGGGCAGCCAGCCGTCCAGGTGCCCGGCGAGCATGCCCGCCTCCAGGTGGCACAGTCCGTCGGTGAGCACCTGCTTGACCGGAACGCCCGAACGGGCCAGGCGTGTCGCGTCGTTCTCGGTGGCGAGGTCGGCGGTCAGCGCGGCGACGGACACGGACCGCTCACGGGCCCGCAACAGTTCCTGTTCCAGCAGCGCGGTCTTGCCGCTGCCGGGGCTGGAGAGCAGGTTGACGACGGTGGTGCCGCAGGCGGTGAGACGGTCGCGCAGGGCGTGGGCGCTCGCGTCGTTCTTCGCGAGTACGGCCTGCCGCAGGTCGACGACACGGCACATGGTTCAGCACTCCTCGTGGATCGGTTCGCCGGTGGGCGCGGGTTCGCCGTCCTGCCACCGCACGGAGGCGATCTGCAGCTCCCGCCCGGCGCACAGGTCGGTACGCGTGCCGCCGCAGCCGGGGCAGATGAGCCGGGGCGGCATGCCGACGGCCCACTCGTGTGCGCAGGACGTGCAGCGGGCGCGGCCCGGTACGGCTTCGGTGACCAGTTCGGCGCCCTCCAGCAGGGTCCCGGCGCAGGCCAGTTCGAAGCAGAAGGAGAGCGAGTCGGGGACGACGCCGGCCAGTTCGCCGACCTGGAGCCGTACCGAGCGGACCGCCGTGACGTCCCCGGCGCGCTCGGCGGCCTCGGTCACCTGGTCGACGACGGCCAGCGCGACGGACATCTCGTGCATGGGTCTCGGACCTCCCCGGGCGTGGGCGTGCCCCGCGCCGGCCTTCATTAGAGGCGGGTGCGGGCGGGTCGCCCGACCCGGCACGCCGTCAGGGGCCGCGCGGGTACGCAGTTCGACGCAACCGCGCGGCCCGCACGGCGGTGACGCGGTGTCACATGCGGCGGATGCGCACGTACCGCCTGAGGTCGGGAAACAGCTCGGCCGCGACGGCGGCGGTGGCGGCCATGGCGGCGAGGGCCGCTCCACCGATGACGATCTTCTTCATCCGTCTCTCCTCTTCATCCCGGCTCTCCTCATCTCGATCTCGCTCGCGGAGCCTCGGCGGCTCCGGCCTGTGCCGGGGACGGCTCGCCGTCCCGCAGCAGCTCTTCGACCAGCCGTACGGCCCTGGGTACGGCGTCGGACACCGGTGGGCTGAGTCCGATGCCCTCCTCCACGGAGGCCGGTTCGCAGCCGACGATCACGATGCGCCGGGGCGGTTGTCCGCCCGTGCCGGCGCACAGGGTGTCCAGCAGGGCGAGGACGGTGTCGGGGGTCATCCGGTGGCCGTCGATCGCGGGGACCGCGCCGGGCTCGGCGCCGGGACCGTCGTACTCGATGACGTAGAGCGTGCCGGGGGTCTCGCCGCGTGCGGTGGCGTCGACGAGGACGAGGGTGTCGTAGCCGTCGAGGAGCTGGTAGGCGAGGTGCACCCCGCGTACGCCGATGTCGGCGACCTCGACGTGCGCGGGCAGTCCGCGTGCGGCCAGTCGGCGCGCGGTCTCGACGCCGAAGCCGTCGTCGCCGAGGAAGATGTTGCCGATGCCGGCCACGAGGGTGCGGGTCATGGACCGGCCTCCAGGGGCACGATTTCGTCCGGCTGGAAGTAGAGATAGCGGCCCTGTTCGCGGCGGATGTCCGCGCCGGGGTCGCCGTCGACGGTGACCGCGAGGTGCACGGTGCCGTCGACGTCGTGCAGCACGGCCTCGACGGTCGCGGTGCGACCGTGCAGGAACAGGTCCTGTGCGTCGGTGTGCCGCAGGCCGGGCCGCAGCTCGACGCGGCTGCCCTTGCCGACGGGCGTGTCGCCCACGACGACGGTGTCGTGGTCCGGGTCGAAGCCCGCGTCGCTCGCCGGGTCCCACCAGGGGGTGTCGGGGCGCCGCACCCCGTGCTCGTCGGGGAAGCCGGAGGAGTCGGAGGAGTCGGAGGAGTCGGAGGAGTCGGCCTCCCCGGTGACCTCACGCAGGCCCCGCACCGCGCCGTGCAGACGCTCCAGCACCTCCGCCGGCATCGAGTCCGCCAGGTCGATCACGGCGGCCGCCCGCTCGTCGGTGCCCCGGGCCTCGCGTTTCTCCTCGTCGGTGAGGGCGGCGGTGCGCAGGGCGAGGATCTCGTCGATCTCGGTGGCGTCGTAGAGCGCGCCGGGGCTCTCGGGCGCGATGGCCGGATGGTCCTCCAGGATGATCGGGGAGGACAGCACGAGGTCGGCGCGGCCGGGTTCGCCCGCGAGGACGGGCCAGGTGTGCAGGTTGCGGCAGGCGGCGACGGCTCCCCTGGCCCATTCGGGGGGATCGGTCATCGACAGGAACGATCCGGCGCTGAGGGCCATCAGGAGGTGAGTGGCCACCAGGGAGTGCGGCAGCGCCGCGTCCCGGTCGGCGGCGCGGCCCTCAGGGGGTGTCCAGGTGCTGGTGTTCTCGACGACGGCGGTCAGCCGCACCGTCCGGTAGGGGCCGTCGAGTTCGGCGGCGGACAGCCGGACGGTCCCGTGGATCTCCTCGGACCGCCGGAGCAGCCGTCCGACGGTGCGGCCCGCCGCGTCCAGGACCGGTTCGGTGTCCTCGCGGGCCGGCAGGCGGAAGGGGTGTGTGACGCCGTCGCCGAGCAACTCCTCGACCGGTACGACGAGTTCGACGCGTTCCTCGCCGCCCTCGTCCCAGGGCACCAGGACCCGGTCGTCGAGGCGGAGTTCGGGGACGGTGTCGTAGTCGCCGTCCGGGCGCGCCCGCTGCACGGTGCGCCGACGGGCGTGCAGGAAGCGCACCTCGACGGCGAGGGTCGCGCCCCTTCTCGGTTCCATCAGGCATTCGGTGTGCTGGAAGTCGTGTTCCTCGCACCCGGCGCCCCAGGCGGGCGGCACCAGTACCCCGAACTGCCAGCGCAGCCGGTTCTTGGCGGCCGAGGCGCGGTACGGGTAGAGCACATAGCCCTCGAAGAGGACGGCGTCGGCCACCTGCCGGGCGAGGGCGAACCGCTCCTCGGTCTCGGGGGCGAACCCGGTCACGGTCACGGGTCGTTCCTCACGGTCAGGGCGGTGAGCGCGCGCAGCGGGTCGCGGCTCTCGGGCTGCTCGACAGCGTCGACCGGCGCGCCTCCGCCGAGCAGGGCCCCGACGGTCGCCTCCCAGGAGGGCAGGGCGTGCCGGGAGCGGTAGGCGAGGAGGGCGTCCATGGTGTCGCGGGGCAGCCGGATCCAGCCGCAGCCCGGGAAGTGCTGCTCGACCATCTCCCGCCAGGTGGCGACCGGCATCCTGAAGGCCGCCTCGCGGTCCCAGGGGACGGGCTCGACGCGGAAGCCGTCGGCGCCGGTGAAGGCCGTGCCGGAGAACAGCATCAGCAGCGGGACCTCGCCGTCGGTGAGGGCGTCGAGATAGCGGGTGGCGGCGATGTCCAGGTCGTAGGTGCAGGGGACGACGAGGTCGGCCTCGGTCTCCCCGGTGAAGGCGGGCACCATCAGCGGGACCTGGGCGAACTGCACCGGGTTGAGGGTGCTGCCCCAGCGGGAGCGCTCGCCGAAGAGGTCCTGGAGGCCGTCGGCCTCGTCGGAGCCGTAGCCACGCCGGGCGGGTTCGATGCGGATCTGGCAGCGCAGCGCGAGGGCGTGCACGGGGGTGTCGCCGGACGCGGTGACCCGCAGCCGGAAGACGAGGGTCGGCCCGGCGGCGAAACGGTCGGCGCGGACGCCGGTGCAGGTGAAGGAGAACTCGGTCATGAGCGCACCGCCTCCGCCAGGGGCCGGGCGCGGCGCGCCACGTCCGTGAAGAACGCGTCCAGCGCGGCGCGCGCCTCCCGGCCGCCGTCGAAGCCCTGCCACAACAGGCGCATACGGCCCACGAGTTCGTAGCAGATGTCGATGGGCACGAGGTGGCAGTCGACGCGGTCGTCGGTGCGGCGGAGCAGCAGTGCCTCCACGTCGGGTTCGAGGAGGCCGGCGAGCGGGCTGCCGCCGAGGACCGCCGTCCAGGTGTCCGGTTCCAGTTCGCTCTCGGTGGCTCCGGCCGGGCTCGGGTAGAGGGCGACCAGCCGGTCCAGGGCGGCGTTGCGGAAGAAGAAGGCGACGCCGACGGGGATCCGCAGCGCCTCCCAGGCCCGCTCGTCGAGACGGTGGCCGGGGTCGCTGAGGTAGCGGGACGGGACGGCGCGGAAGCGGCCCGCGGCGGCGCCCGGCTGTTCCATCAGCACCGCGCAGGCCGTGCAGGCGCAGACGAGGGCACGCTTCTCGGTGTCGACGAGATGGCGGTGGCCCTCGGGCACGACCACCGCGCACAGTTCGCACCGCTCCGGTTGTGGCGGACGCTCGGTGAGGAACCTCCGCAGGCCGGGGGTGGTCGTGGTCATCGGGCCCCCGTCGGTGCCGTGCCGATCTGCAGGAGCGTGGGTCCGGCGGGGGCGGTCTCCACGTCCACGGCCCTGACCTCGGGGGCGAGGCAGGCGAGCGCCGCCTCGGCGGCCCGTGCGGCGTCCGTACCGGAGCCGCAGCCGCAGCCGCCGCCCGCCCGGGCGCGCAGTCGCAGCGTGCCGCTGTGCTCCTCGAAGCCCACCACCTCCAGCCGCTGGTCGCGGACGCCGTCCACGGCCCTGGCGATCCGGGTGTCGCGGTCCTCGGGGTGCAGGTCGTGCAGGACGAGCAGGCTCGCCACTAGGTCGTCGTCGAGCAGTTCGGCGAGCGGCTCGCCGGGAGCGGAGTCCAGCAGCTCGACGACACGGGCGAGGCCGGAGCCGTAGAAGTCCATGAGGGAGCGGACGAGTTCCTCGGCCGAGGCCGCGGCGGCACGGTCGCCGCTCGTGGCCAGCCGGTCGAGGATCTCCTCGACGCGGCGTCCGGTCTGTTCCGCCGTCATGGGGCGTGGCGCGGCAGGCGCGCTCATCCGCCCAGTCCGCTCAGGCCGGTGGGCACGTGCAGGGACTTCACGGTCTTCCCGCCGCCGACGTACATGTGGACGCCGCAGGGCAGACAGGGGTCGAAGCTGCGGACGGTGCGCATGATGTCGATGCCCTTGAAATTCTCAGGCGGGTTCTCCTCGAAGATCGGGGTGTTCTGCACGGCGTCCTCGTACGGGCCCGGGGTGCCGTAGGAGTCACGGACGCTGGCGTTCCAGGGGGTGGGCGGGTACGGGTGGTAGTTGGCGATCTTGCCGTCGCGGATCACCATGTGGTGGGAGAGGACGCCGCGGACGGCCTCCGTGAAGCCGCAGCCGATGCTCTCGTCCGGGACCTCGAACTTCTCCCAGGTCTGGGTGCGTCCGGCGCGGACCTCCTCGAGGCCCTGCTCCGCGCAGTGCAGGGCGACGGCGGCGGCGTAGGCCTGGAAGTAGGTGCGGGCGCGGTTGCGCTCCAGGGCGTTGGACCACTTCGGGATCTTCCACTCGAAGGTGGTCTCCGGCTTGGTCAGGGTGCGCGGCAGGTTGATGACCACGCTCTGCCCGGTGGCCTTGACGTAGCCGATGTCGACGAGTCCGGACAGGGCGGTGGACCACAGGCGGGCGAGGGGGCCGCCGCCGGTGTCCAGGGCGAGGTGGTCCTTGCCGTCGTACCAGCGCGGGGACATGACCCAGCTGTACTTGTCGTCGAAGTTCCGCTTCTGTGGGGCGGGGATGGTGTGCTGGTTCCAGGGGTGGCGCGGGTCGACCGGGTTGCCGAGCGGGTCGTGGGTGACGAACTGCTCCTGGCCCTGCCAGTCCTCGTAGTAGGAGCTGCCCAGCAGGATGCGGATGCCGAGGTTGATCGCGGTGAGGTCGTTGGTGACCAGTTTGCCGTCGACGACGATGCCGGGTGTGACGAACATGCGCCGGCCCCAGTCCGTCATGTTGGCGTACGTGAAGTCGCAGTGCTCTGGGTCGTTGAGCGCGCCCCAGCAGCCGAGCAGGACCCGTCGGCGGCCGACCTCCTCGTAGCCGGGCAGGGCCTCGTAGAAGAAGTCGAACAGGTCGTCGTGGAGCGGGACGACACGCTTCATGAACTCGACGTACCGCATGAGGCGGCTCAGGTAGTCGGTGAAGAGCTGCACGGAGGCGACCGTGCCGACGCCGCCCGGGTAGAGCGTGGAGGGGTGCACATGGCGGCCCTCCATCAGGCAGAACATCTCGCGCGTGTAGCGGCTGACCTGGAGGGCCTCGCGGTAGAACTCGCCCTCCAGGGGGTTGAGCGAGCGCATGATGTCGGCGATGGTGCGGTAGCCGTGCTCGGCGGCGTGCGGGGCCTCGGTGCGTTCGGCGAGTTCGAGGACGCCCGGGTTGGTCTCCTTGACCATCTTCTCGCAGTAGTCGACCCCGACCAGGTTCTCCTGGAAGATGTTGTGGTCGAACATGTACTCCGCGGACTCGCCGAGGTTGATGATCCACTCACCGAGATGCGGGGGCTTCACGCCGTACGCCATGTTCTGCGTGTACACCGAGCAGGTGGCGTGGTTGTCGCCGCAGATGCCGCAGATGCGGCTGGTGATGAAGTGGGCGTCGCGGGGGTCCTTGCCGCGTATGAAGACGCTGTAGCCGCGGAACACCGACGAGGTGCTGTAGCACTCCGCGACCCGCTTCTGCTTGAAGTCGATCTTCGTGTGGATGCCCAGACTGCCCACGATCCGGGTGATCGGGTCCCAGGACATCTCCACCAGACCGGTGCCGTCTCCGGCCGCCTTCGTCCTTGCCATGGTCGTTGCCGTGCCCTTCGTTGCGCGGGGGGTTCGGGTGTGGGGGGTGCACCAAGCAGAAGCGGGTCACGCGTGGTCACTGGTGAGGGGAGCGAGGGGGTGAGGGGACGTCACCAAGGGGGCCGGTAACCGGTGGTGATCTTCTCTCCGGTACGGCGCCACTTGGGCTCCTTGTCCACCGTCTTCGCGGTGATGTCCCGCAGCCTGCGGATCACGGAGCCGTACACGCCGCTGGTCGTGACGGAGACCTTGGCGCCGGGGGGTTCGTCCATGAACGGCATGAACTTGTCGGGGAAGCCGGGCATGGTGCAGGCGATGCAGATGCCGCCGACGTTCGGGCAGCCGCCGATGCCGTTCATCCAGCCGCGCTTGGGCACGTTGCACTTGACGACCGGGCCCCAGCAGCCGATCTTCACCAGGCACTTGGGCGAGTTGTACGACTCCGCGAACTCGCCCTGCTCGTAGTAGCCGGCCCGGTCGCAGCCCTCGTGGACGGTGGCCCCGAACAGCCAGGTCGGACGCAGCTTGTCGTCCAGCGGAATCATCGGGGCGGCACCGGCCGCCTGGTAGAGCAGATAGGTGAGGGTCTCGGCGAAGTTGTCGGGCTGGATCGGACAGCCGGGTACGCAGACGATTGGGATGCCGGCCTGCGACTTCCAGTCCCAGCCCAGGTAGTCCGGGACGCCCATCGCGCCGGTCGGATTGCCGGCCATCGCGTGGATACCGCCGTACGTGGCACAGGTGCCGATGGCGACGACCGCGAGGGCCTTGGGCGCGAGGCGGTCGATCCACTCACTGGTGGTGATGGGCTGGCCGGTCTCCGGGTTGTCGCCGAAGCCGCACCAGTAGCCCTCCGGCTTGATCGCCTCGTTGGGGACGGAGCCCTCGACGACCAGGACGAACGGGTCGATCTCGCCCCGCTCCCCCTTGAAGAACCACTCGATGAACGTGTCGGCGCCGCCGACCGGCCCGCTCTCGAAGTCGATGAGCGGCCAGTGCACCTGGATCTTCGGCAGGCCGGGCAGCGCACCGAGGACGATCTCCTCGATGCTCGGCTGCATGGCCGCGGTCAGCGCGACCGAGTCGCCGTCGCAGCTCAGGCCGGCATTGATCCAGAGGACGTGGATCGTGGGTGTCTCGTCTGCGGGCGCGCCTGTGGCGTCCGCAGCGCCGACCGTGTTCGGCGTCGCCTGGCTCATGGGACCGCCTCCTGGGGAGGTAAGGGACGAAGGCCTGCATTTCGGCCATCAGAGTTCTTCGTATCAGTGGTTCGGCTCGGGTGAGACACCGGCGGGGGCCATTCCGGTGACGTGGGCGGCGGAGGGGGGCGGCCCGGTTCGGGCCACCGGGGCGAGGTGCGGCGGGGTGCCGGCGGGCCGCTTCTTGTGGACGAACGCCCGGCGCAGGGCGTGGTACGGGGCGTCGGGGTCGTCGAAGGTCTCCCGCATCCGGGCGAGTTCCCGTTCCCGGAAGCCGGCCAGCGGGGTCAGGCTCTGCAGCCGGTCCAGTGCCGCCTTCTTCGCGGTGACGCGGTCCGCCGTCGCGGGCAGGGCGGCGAGGCGTGCCGCGAGTTCGCCGACCTCGTGGGCGAAGGCGTCCGGCGCGCAGTCGACCACATGGTCGACGAGCCCGAGGCGCCGGGCGCCCGCCGCGCTCACGGGGAGAGCCTCGCTCATGAGCCGTTCGGCGACGGCGGGGCCGACGCGGCGCGGGAGGGTGTGGGTCCAGTACTCGGAGCCGTACAGGCCCATCAGCCGGTAGTGGGGGTTCAGCACGGTCCCGGAGCGGCACCAGACCTCGTCGGCGGCGAGTGCGAGCATCACACCACCGGCCGCGGCGTTGCCCGCGACGGCGGCGACGGTGAGCCGGTCCGTGGTCATCAGGACCGCTTCGACCAGGTCGTCGACGGCGTTGATGTTGGCCCAGGACTCCGCGGCCGGGTCGGCGGCGGCCTCGATGACGTTGAGGTGGATGCCGTTGGAGAAGAAGTCGCGCTCGCCACCCAGCACCAGCACCGAGGTGGGCCGCTCGCACGCCTCCCGGTAGGCGTCCAGCAGACGGCGGCACTGCTCGGTGCTCATGGCGCCGCCGGGGAAGGAGAACGACAGGAAGCCCACGTCCCCGTCCTCCCGGTAGCGGATGTCCGTCCAGGTGGGCCCTTGTGCGCCGGACAGCCCGAGCGGGGTTCGGTCGGGCAGCGGCGGCAGCCGGTCGCCGAGGGCGCGCACGGCGGGCAGTTTGAAGGTGGTCGGCGCCCCGCGCAGCCGCCGGAGCCTGAGCTCGGGGATCCACACGGCGCCGTCCGTGGTGGCCCGGCAGACCGCCCCGGCCCGGGTGGCCAGCAGCTCGCCGGGGCGGCCGCGCAGTACGTGCTCGGGGTGACCGCCGTGCAGGTACCACTCCTCGCCGAACAGCACGTCCAGCACCCCGGGCTGTGAGTCCGCCGCCCGCAGTTTGCGCAGCACGGTCCGGGTGGAGTCCTCGGCCCAGTCGATGCGCCGGACGCCCTGGTCGAGGTACGGGCGCGTCCGCAGACGGGGGTCGGCCGTGTCCGCCGGGTCCTGCCGGAGCGGTACGTACGTTCCGCCGGCGAAGCGGTCCACGGCGAGCAGGACGGCCCGCAACGCGGCGTCGGCGATCTCACCCCGGTACAGGTCGCTCTTGGCCACCGGCGGGAGGGGGCAGGCCACGCAGGCCCACACGTCACCGGCGTCCATCTCGGCGTCGGCCTGCAGGACGGTGACGCCCCAGTCGTCGTAGCCCTCGTGGATCGCCCAGTCCAGGGAGGACGGTCCGCGGTCCCCGACGGGTCCGGGATGGACGACGAGGCAGGGGTACGCCGTCCACACCTCTTCGGGGATCGTCGTCCTGAGCATCGGCGCCACCACGAGCTGCGGCGCGTGCCGTCGTACGGCGTCCGGCAACGAGCCGTCCGGCAGGGCGAGTTCGACCGCCACCGAGTGGCCGCCGTCGCGCAGCTCGGCGTGGACCCGCTGGGTGAGGCTGTTGAACGCGCTGGCTACGAGCAGGATGTGCACGGCTGCCTCCGGGCGGACGGGCGGCAGGCGGGAATGACCGCCGAGGGCGATCCTCCGCCAGGCCCGCCGGCCGCCCCCGGCGACAGACGGCCGGGGTCATCCGAAAGCGAACACGGCTGAGCCGTCCGGGCTCACCGGGCCGGCGCGGGCGCGGCAGGCGCCCCCAGGCGTCGGGGCGGCACGGGCGTCATGGGCGTCATGGGCGTCATGGGCGGCGCGGGCAGCACGGGCCGCGCGGGCGGCGCGGCCATCACGGGCGGCGCGGGCGCGCTGATTTCAGGTCGCCGAAGGCCACGCGGCGTCACGGCGGCGCGAGGGCCGCTCCTGCGGCGAGGGCGATGGCGGCGACAGGGGCGGGCGGGCGGTGAACCTGGCGCCGCCTCAGCCCCGGTGCGCCCCGCTGCGCGGACCGCGCGGCGTCGCACCCGGCCAGGCCTCCGGGCCTCACCGGCGGCGCCGACCGCCGGGCCTCACGGCCGCGCAGGCAAACCGGGCTTCACTCGCGGCACAGGGCCGCCAGGGCCTACGGACGGCGCAAGCCGCTGGTGATGCGCTACCAGGGTGCCAGTGGCGCCGGGCGTCACGGGTGGCGCGGGCGCCCTGGCATCACGTCGCCGGAGGCCACGCGGCGTCTTGGCGCGACGCGAGGGCCGCTCCTGCGGCGAGGGCGGCGGGGCGGGGGCGGCGAACGTTCTCGCGGCGGAGGCGGTGAACCTGGCGCCGCCTCAGCCCCGGTGCGCCCCCGCTGCGCGGACCGCGCGGCGTCGCACCCGGCCAGGCCTCCGGGCCTCACCGGCGGCGCCGACCGCCGGGCCTCACGGCCGCGCAGGCAAACCGGGCTTCACTCGTAGCGCCGGCCGCCGGGGCTGTCACGGGCGGCGCAGGCCGCTGGTGATGCGCTCCCAGGGGGTGCGGGTGGCGCCGAAGTGGGTTTCGTGGTCCCAGACGTGGGCGCACGAGGGGCACTGCAGATGGAGCAGGCTGCCGACGTTGGAGAGCAGGTAGCGCCAGTGCGTGGCACACGTGCGGCCGCCCTCGCAGGTGGCGCAGCCCTGGTGGTCGTTGCAGCGGGGGCAGGCCACCCAGGCGCGCCGGCCGGGGTCGGCCTGCGGGTCAAGCGGCAGCATCGCCGTCTCCCCTGCGCGGGAGCACACCGGCCGCGACCAGGTCGTCGTGGATCCGCTGCTGCTCGGCGCTGAGGCCGGAGTAGAGCAGTCCGTACGCCGCCTCCTCGCCCTGGAGCGCCTCCACCGGGTCCCAGTCGGCGCCGAGGGCGTCCATGACGTGGGCCCGCCTGAGCATCTCGTGAGCGCTCAGGTCGACGGACCAGTCGAACGGTTCGCCGGAAGGGGTGGAGCCGTGGTGGGACATGTGTCCGAACGTAGGGAAGCGCTCCTCGCTCGGGCAAGAGCAGGTGGGGGATGTCACAGCAGGTGACAGCAGGTGAGAGTGGTGCCGCCGCGGTTGCGGAGGTCCGCGGGGCCCGTTAACGTACAACCAAATGGTTGTAGATGACGGTGGTGCCGGAAGCCTGGACCGGATTTTCCACGCCCTGGCGGACCCGACCCGCCGGGACATGGTCCGCCGCTGTGTCGACGACGGTCTGTCGGTGTCGCGGCTGGCCGCCGCCTACCCGATGAGCTTCGCCGCGGTGCAGAAGCACGTGGCGGTGCTGGAGCGGGCGGGACTGGTCAGCAAACGGCGGCGCGGGCGGGAGCAGCTCGTCCGCACCGAGCCCGACGCGCTGGCGCGGGCCCGGCAGGCCCTCGACGACCTGGAGGCTCTGTGGCGCGGCAGGGTGGAGCGGATGTCCGGCCTGCTGGCACCGGAACCCCGTGCAGAAGAGCACCATCCGAAGGAAGGACCGAAACCATGACCGTGACCAGTGTGGACAAGGACTTCGACAGCCTCACCCTCACCCTCGTCGCCGACTTCGCCGCCCCCGTCGAGGAGGTGTGGCGGCTGTGGGCCGACCCCCGCCGGCTGGAGCGCTGGTGGGGACCCCCGACCTACCCGGCGACCATGGAGAACCACGACCTGACCCCGGGCGGCGAGGTCACCTACTTCATGACGGGCCCCGAGGGCGACAAGCACCGCGGCTGGTGGCGGGTCACCTCGGTCGCCCCGCCCACGTCCCTGGAGTTCACCGACGGCTTCGCCGACGAGGAGGGGAAGCCGAACCCCGCCCTGCCGACCACGAGCGTGCGGGTCCGGCTGACCCCGCACGGGGACGGCACGCGCATGGAGATCCGGTCCTCCTTCGACACCCGGGAGCAGCTGGACCAGCTGGTGGAGATGGGCATGGAGGAGGGCCTGCGACTGGCGGTCGGCCAGATGGACGCGCTGCTCACCGACTGATCTCCGGACCCAGTCGTCCCTGACGCTTTCCGGACGCTCCCGGCGGGGGCAGCATGGAGGGGAGGAGGTTGGGGATGACAGCCGAACCCTTCCCGCCCCAGGAGGGCGTGTACGGCGCCGAGGCGGCCGAGGCACCTCCTCCCACCGGGCTGCTGGACGTACTGAGCGTGTCCGCGATGGTCCTGGACGCCGACGGACGCATCGTGTTCTGGACCCCGCAGGCGGAGGAATTGTTCGGCTACACCGCCGAGGAGGCCCTCGGCAGGTACGCGGCGCGGCTGTTCATCCACTCCCAGCATCTGAAGGCCGTGGTGAGGCTGTTCGCGGAGGTGCTGGAGACCGGCCGGAGCTGGGCCGGCACGTTCCCGATCCGGCACAAGGACGGCAGCACCCGTCTCATGGAGTTCCGCAACATGCGGCTCCAGGACGACCTCGGGGGCGTGTACGCCCTCGGTATCGCCGCCGACCACACCCTGCTGCAGCGCGTCGAGACGGATCTGGCGCTGTGCGAGCGGCTGATCAACCAGTCCCCGATCGGGCTGGCGCTCCTCGACCATGATCTGCGGTACCTGCTGGTCAATCCGGCGCTGGAGCGCATCGACGGCATCCCCGCCGAGGAGCATGTCGGCCGTCGTCTGCGGGAGACCCTGCCGCTGCCCGACGTGGGGACCATCGAGTCCGCGCTGCGGCAGGTGCTCACCACCGGGACACCGTTGCTCGACCAGTACCACGTGGGCCGCCCGCCCGCCGACCCCGAGCGCGAGCACGCCTGGTCGCTCTCCTTCTACCGGCTGGAGGACCCCGGCGGGCGGGTCCTGGGCGCGGCGGCCTCGGTCGTCGACGTCACCGAGCGGCACCGGGCGGCGGCGGAGGCCGACCGGGCCCGGCGGCGCCTCGCCCTGATCGCCGAGGCCTCCACCCGGGTCGGCACCACGCTGGAGGTCGCGCAGACCGCCCATGAGCTGGCCGAGATCGCCGTCCCGCAGCTCGCCGACGTGGTCGCCGTGGACGTCCTCGACTCCGCGCTGGCCTGCCGCCGCTCCCGCAGACCGGACGAGGGCCCGGAACTCTTCCGCTCCCTCGCGCTCAAGGCGGCCCACCCGACCGTGGCCCTGCGTGCCGCCGACGCCCCGGGCGATGTCGCCGCCTACGACGGCGACCGGCTGGTCACCCTGTGCGTCCACACCGGCCGGCCGGTCCTGGTGCGCCACGTCGGCGCCGCCGACATCCCCCGTATCGCCCGGGACGCCGAGGCCGGTTCCCTGCTGGCCCGGGCGGGTGTCCACTCGTATCTCGCGGTGCCGTTGATCGCCCACGGCGAGGTGCTGGGCGCCCTCGATCTCAAGCGGACCCGCAATCCGCTCCCCTTCGACGAGGACGACGTCGTACTCGCCGGTGAGCTGGCCGGACGTGCCGCCGTGGCCATCGACAACGCCCGCTGGTTCGAGAGCGTGCGCAACACCGCGCTGACCCTCCAGCGCAGCCTGCTGCCCGACCACCCGCCGCACCACACGGGTCTCGACCTGGCCTCCCGCTATCAGCCCGCCCAGGCCACCAGTGAGGTCGGCGGCGACTGGTACGACGTCATCCCGCTGACCGACGACAGGACCGCGCTGGTCGTCGGGGACGTCATGGGCAACGGCATCGACGCGGCCGCCACGATGGGCCGGCTGCGCACCGCCACCTGCGCCTACGCGGACCTCGACCTCGATCCGGGGGAAGTGCTCCGGCACCTGGACAAGATCACCTGCGATCTGGAGCACTACATCGTGACCTGCCTCTACGCGGTGTACGACCCCCGCACCCGGCGGTGCCGGATCGCCAACGCGGGACACATGCCGCCCGCCCTGGTCGGTCCCGGCCACGCCCCCGCGCTGCTCGACCTGCCGTCCGGCGCCCCACTCGGCGTGGGCGGGATCCCCTTCGGGACCACCACGACCGACCTCGCCCCCGGCGATGTGCTCGTCCTCTACACGGACGGTCTGGTGGAGACCCGGCACCACTCCATCGACGACCGTCTGGACGTGCTGCTCACCTTCCTGGACGAAACCGACCGGCCCCTGGAGGAGCTCTGCGACCTCCTGCTGTACGGCCTGCGCCACCCCGACGACCATGACGACGTGGCGCTGCTCGTGGCTAGGGCGTTGTAGGTCCGGCGCCGGAGCAGCGGCCCGGCGGGATCGACGCGGTGTGCCGCAGCCAGCGGGCGTCGACCACGCGGCCGTTGTGCAGGCGGTGGCGGGGCGGCCCGTCGGCGGGGACGAAACCGGCGGCCGTCAGGGCTCCCGCGCTCGCGGTGTTGGCGGGCTCGTACCCGGCCCGCACCGCCGCGAGTCCCAGGTGGTCGTGCCCGAGGAGGGCTGCGGCGCGGAACAGTTCGGTGCCGAGTCCGAGGCCGCGCGCGTGCGGGGCCAGCCAGCCGCCGATCTCGCCGGTGCCCGGGTCCAGTTCCAGGAGGCCGGCGTATCTGCCGTCGTCGAGTCGGACGGCGATCAGGGTCACTCCGTCGTCCGGGCCCGGCTCGTAGGGCTGGGCCCGCACGGCCGGGATGCCCGGGAACGGAGGCCGGCCGGCGGCGTCGGCGGGGCGCAGCTGGACCAGGGCCGTACGAAGGCGTGGCTCACCTATCGGCCCCAGGTTCTCCCAGCCGAGCCAGCGCTGGGCCTGGGGGTCCGCGCCCGCGGCCACACAGACCGCGAGGTCCAGCCGGGTCTGCGGGGTGTAGAGCAGGAGGCGCTCGGTGTGCAGGGTGTGCCGTCGCTGCCCGCACGCGCCGGGCAGCGGGAGTTTGGGCGTCCTCCGACCGCCGCGCAACCGTGACCAGATCATGTGCCCCCCTCGACCATCTGCCCCCTCGAAGAATCCACAGCCGTGAACCCACAGCGGTTCGGCCGGGTTCGACGCCGATGTGAGCGTATTGCCGCCCGGGCGGCACGTCACGCGGTCGCTGCCCGGAGGCCCGTCGTCCGGTACGGCTGGGCTGCGGCCTGCGCGGGGGCGGCCGACGATGAGGGGGCGGGACGCGAGTGCCCGGCCCGCCCGCGATGCCTCGGGGGCGTCCGGTTCCCTCCCGTCGAACGCCCCGCGGGCCCGGCGAACGCCCCGCGGGCCCGGGCCGTGGGGTCCGGGGCCTGGCCCAGGCGGGTTCCGCGGCCCGCCGTCTCCTCGAACAGCTGGCCCAGCTGACGGAGACGGGGCGACTGCGCAGCCTCCTCGGGGGCGGCGGCCGCCCCAGCGACCGTGCCTCGCGGTGGCTGTTGCCGCAGGTGGCGGCGCGGTGTGCCGCGAGTGCCGCGGCCCTGCTGGCGGGCCGGGCCTCCCCGGTCCCGCGGCGTCTGGACGAGGCGATCGGCGCGTTCCAGCGGATGCGGGCGCGGCAGGGGGCGCGAACCGGCGCCGAGGGGCCGGGGGCGGTGGCGGTGCTGCGGTGGGAGGCCGCGCTGCTGGGGGTCGCCGAGTCGGTGCGGACGCTGGAGATCGCCGTACGGGTCGGCGTCGACGGGCGGCGCACGCCGCCGATCGAGCCACGAGAGCTGTTCTGGTACACGAACGCGCCGACGGCCCGGCTGTGGCTGCGCCGGATCGTCGGCAACATGACGGTCCGCTCGGTGCGGTTCCACAACGCGCTCCGGGTCGCCCTCGCCGCGGCACGGCTGGTGGCCGGTTCGCTCGACCTGACCCACGGGTTCTGGGTGCTGCTGGCGGTGCTGACGCTGAGCAGGACCACGGCCGGGGAGACCTGGGCGGCCATGCGGCAGGCGGTGGCCGGCAATCTGGTGGGCGCGGTCGCGGCGGGCGCCCTGCTCATCGGCCTCGGACAGCACACCGACGCCTACGCCGCGATGCTCGCGCCCTGCATGCTGATCGCCTTCTCGGTCGGGCCGCTGCTCGGCATCGCATGGGCGCAGGCGCTGTTCACCCTCGTCGTGGCCAGTGCGTTCGCCCGGATCACCCCGGCCACCTGGCGGCTCGCGGAGGCGCGGATCGTGGACGTGGTGACGGGCAGCCTCATCAGTCTGCTGTGCGCGCTGCTGGCCTGGCCGTCCGGTGCCCGCCGCGAGGTACGGCGGACCATGGCGGCCTGCTGCGCGCGTGCGCGTCGCTGATCAGGGGCACCGTCACGACGCTGACGGCGGTGCCCCCGGGCTCCACTCCGCCCCCGTCGATCCTCCACGCCCTGCACCGGATGCGGCTGGCCGAGTCCGCCTACGCCCAGTTCCGCAGCGAACCGGCCGCCCGGTCGGCCGCAGCGGGCGCCGACTGGCACGGCGTGCTCATCGCGACCCACCAGATCCTGCTCGGCGCCCACTGGCTGCCCCGCTTCGACCTGCCCACGACCGCCCTGCCCCCGGAGGCCGTGGAGCGGCCGGGGGCCGATGCCCGGGCGGCCTCCGGGACGATCGACCGGTTCGCGGCCCTGTGCACGGGGGAGCGACCACCACCGCAGGAAGCACAGCCGGAACCGGCGCCACCGCCCCCACCACCCCTGCCGACCCTCATCGACCTGGAGGCATAGCTGATGAGCCGGACCGCCCAGCTCTCCCGCATCGAGGCGGGCCTGTCAGGTGGCACCGGTCCTCAGGACATCGAGGACCGGTGCCGGCAGGGCGCCGTCGGACTGTGGAACAGGGGCCCCGATCGTGCAAGTCGTACGCTGTCACGCCTTCGTGGGCACCGGCCGACTGAGCAAGGTACCCGGCCGCCATCGTGACGAGCGCGGCCTTGCACGCGATGAACACCGGCCCCGTGCCCTCCAGCCCGATGGAGACCGCACCACGCCCCCGTCGATCACCGGCATGGAGTTACCCGCGTAGGCCACGACTGACGGGTTCCCATGCTTCCTTTCGGATCCGTGGTGATCCGTAGTGGCGTGTTATCCGTTGGTGTCGTGTCGTGGGGCAGGCGCTGTCAGCTGGGTCGTGTGTGAGTGCGTGGGTCGAATGCGTGACCTTTCCGAGGGCGTGTCGTTGATCGGATGGCAACACCACAGTGGGAAGGGCGGCCGGCGAGTCGGAGGCTGCCGCTCGGCGACGGTCGGTCCGTCGCTGAGAGCAGGGGCGTACCCGCTGGCGGCTGCCGTGACGCTCGTTCCGGTGCGCTAGCGTCCTGAGTCGTTAGTTCGCTTGCGGTTGTAGAGTGGGGCGGTGCCTGGTCCGAAGCCGTTGCCGCTGGAGTTGTCCGATCGCGAACGCCGGGTGCTGCGAGGCTGGTTGCGCAAGCAGACCGCCTCTCAGGCGCTGGTGCTGCGGTCGAGGATCGTGCTGGCGTGCACGGAGGGCCTGTCGAACGCGCGGGTCGCGGATGACCTGGGTGTCTCGCGGGAGACGGTGCGCAAGTGGCGGTCCCGGTTCGTCGCGGACCGGCTGGAGGGCCTGGTGGACCGGCCGCGTTCGGGGGCGCCGCGGAAGATCACGGCCGAGCAGGTCGAAGCCCTGGTCGCAAGGACGCTCGGCCAGGCGCCGCCGACGGGTGATTCGCACTGGTCGACGCGTTCGATGGCTGGGGCGGCGGGGATGTCACAGTCGGCTGTCTCGCGCATCTGGCGGGCGTTCGGCCTCAAACCGCACATCGTGGAGACCTGGAAGCTGTCGACCGACCCGCAGTTCGTGACCAAGGTCCGTGACGTGGTGGGCATTTACCTGTCCCCGCCGGAGAACGCCCTGGTCCTGGCGGTGGACGAGAAGTCTCAGATACAGGCCCTGGACCGGACCCAGCCGGTGCTGCCGATGGCGCCGGCCACGCCGGCGAAGATGACGCACGACTACGTCCGGCACGGCACGACCAGCCTGTTCGCCGCCCTTGACATCGCCTCCGGATCGGTCATCGCCCAGCACTACCGCCGCCACCGCCACCAGGAGTTCCTCCGCTTCCTGAAGGTCATCGACGCCGCCGTCCCCAAGCACCTCGAACTCCACCTGGTCCTGGACAACTACGCCACCCACAAGACCGAGCCGGTCAAGAAGTGGCTGCTGCGTCACCCCCGCTTCCATCTGCACTTCACTCCCACCTCGGCGTCCTGGCTCAACCTCGCCGAGCGCTGGTTCGCCGAGCTGACCTCTCGCAAACTCCGCCGCTCGGCCCACCGCAGCGTCGTCGAACTCGAACGGGACATCCGCAGCTGGATCAACGAGTGGAACAAGAAGCCCAAGCCGTTCATCTGGACGAAGACCGCCGACGACATCCTCGACACCCTCACCGCATACTGCGCACGAATTGACAAATCAGGACAATAAATCCAGGCAAGGATGTACTTGTTGAACGATGTTCCAGATCTTGGGCCCATGCCCCAGCGGGTCACCATCAGTGCCGAACAGGCAGGGCGGCTCGTGGCCGAACAGTTCCCACAATGGGCCGCACTACCTGTGACGGCTGTGGAGAACAGCGGCTGGGACAACCGGACCTTCCACTTGGGCGACAACATGTTGCTCCGCCTGCCCAGCGCGGAGGAGTACGCCTTGGCCGTGGAGAAGGAGCACCGTTGGCTACCCGAGCTGGCACCCGCTCTCCCGCTGCCGATCCCGATACCGCTGGCGAAGGGGAGCCCTGGTGCGACCTACCCGTTCGCGTGGTCGGTCTACGGGTGGATCGACGGCACGCCCGCGACGTTCGAGTCCGTTGTCGATCCGATCCGCTTCACCGAGGACCTGGCCAACTTCGTCGCCGCGTTGCAGAGCATCGATGCCTCGGAAGGGCCACAGCCTGGCAAGCACAACTGGTTCCGTGGAGCAACACTGCGGACCTACGAGGCGCAGGCGCTCGGTGCGCTGGACGAACTGCGCGGCCACACCGATGTCGCGTCGGCACATGAGTTGTGGACTCAGGCGCTCGAGGCACAGTGGGACGGGGTGGACGTCTGGTTCCACGGCGACCTTGCCCAGGGAAACATGCTCCTTGAGGACGGACAGCTCGCCGCCGTCATCGACTTCGGTACGTGTGGCGTGGGGGACCCCGCTTGCGACCTCGCGATCGCCTGGACCTTACTCTCGGCCGACGGTCGCAACTTGTTTCGGAGGCAGCTCGGCGTCGACGATGCGACGTGGGCGCGCGGACGCGGCTGGGCGCTGTGGAAGACGCTCGTCTCGTGCGCCAACAGCCTGGGCGAGGACGGCACTGACGCCCGTAACGCGCGACGCGTGCTCTCAGAGATCCTCGCTGATCGAGGCTGAGGGGTCATAGGGGCGCGTGGACCACCGGGGCCACCGCCTGAGAGTCGGTCTGCCTGCGCAACCAGCCCCTCAGCACCCGGTGTTCGTGATCGGACAACTCCAGCGGCCGGCTTCGGACCAGGCACCGCGCCACTCTGCAACCGCAAGCGAACTAACGACTCAGGACACTAGGCAGGCTGGCGGATCAGGGGTTGTCCCGCAGGAACCGCTCGATCTCCGCGGGGACCTCGTTGTGGTCGACGAACCTCGCGAACGCGTTGCGTCCCTCGGGTGTCAGAACCAGCTGATTGAGTCGCCCACCGGGCGCAGAGATGTAGTTGCACCGCTCCATCTCGGCGATGAACCGGCGGGCGAAGGGCACGTTGCGCTGCGCGACACCACGCTGTTCAATGCCCTGGCGCTGCCGGGGACTCGACTCCTTCATCTTGGTGCAGATCTTCTCCACGATGAAGAAGTACGGGTGGTACTGCAGTGCGTAGTAACTCCCTACTTCGTCGGTCTGGGCACCGTGATAGTTCAGGTACCCGAGGGCGTCCGCATCGGTCAGCATCTCGGCTGCGGTGGACTCTCCGGTGGTGACGATTATGGTGGAGTCCCTGGAGATCTGGCGGAAGTCGGCACCCGCGACTTTGGCCCGGGTGAGGTCGATGTCGATGAGGTCTGCGTTGGTGAAGCGGGCCCCGCTCAGGTCGGCGTCCCTGAAGTTGGTGGCTTCGAGGATCGAGTCCGAGAAGTTCACTCCCGCGCAGTTGACCTTCTCGAAGGTGCACTCCGAGATTTCGGTGGAGCTCATGTCGAAACCGTTGAGATCGGTCGACCCGCTGGCCGTCGAGAAGTTCAGTTTCCGCAGCGGGACAGCGCTGAAGTTGCGCGTCTCCGCGCTGCAGTACTCCAGGAAGGAGCGGACTGGACTCCGGCTCCCCTGCCGGCCGAAATTCTTGCATCCAGCCTGCCAGAGCAGGGCGAGCAGTGCTCCGAAGGACGGTGTCGTACTGCGCGACGGCCAGGCGTTCCTCAGCGCCGTCACCTGTACCTCGATGTCCCTCTGACTCTGCGTGGCGGCGAAGATCTGCATCGCCTCGGAGATCGGGACGTTGATGCTCGGAGGCTTTTCCGACACCAGCTTGTTGAGCATGTACTCGGTGACGAGGAACTCACGCAGCGAGTTGTGAGAGAAGGCCCACCCCCGGTCCTGGCTGAGGGACGACCTGGTGAGCGTCGACGACCGGCGCAGGTCGTTGAAATAGACATCCTCGGGGTTGTCGCCGGAGGAGTCCCTGCCCAGTCTGCGGATCTCGGAGGCGAACACGCTCCTGATGAGGGACCGCAGAGTCGCCTCGTCGGCGGAGGGCGCGTCGCGTTCCGACAGGCGGACGGCCAGGGACTGCAGGAAGCGCCGCCTGTGCTCCGGGGCGAGTTCGCCGCCGTTGTGGAGGTCACGCATCATCAGCTTGCCGATGATGAGCTTGTAGACGTACCACTCGGTGAGCCTTTCCGGCATCTCCGAGATCTGGTCCGCCTTGAGCTGCTCCACCACCTCCAGCAGGTAGCTGACGATGACGGGCTTCCCAGACAGGGACACGTCCTTCCCGCCCTCTTCCCGGAACACTCGGTCGAGGATCTCGAAAAGAACGTTCTGACCCTCGGGATCGTCATGAAGCTGCCGTTCGACGAGCGCCCGGGTTTGGGCCTTGTCCAGGTCCTGCAGGGATCTCTCCGAGCGCTCCAGGAAACTCCTCCTGATGAACTCGTCGATCTGTTTTTCCTGCTTGATCTGCTCCTCGTCGGAAGCCGTCAGAAGGTATTCCGTGCGGAGCGACCGGTACAACGTGTCGAAGACCTGGAGCTCCTCGGCCTCGGTGAAGTAGTTGGGCCGACTCGTCAGGATGCCCTTGGCGCCGCCGTCGGCGAGTTCCGCCAGCGCCCGCAGGCACTCTCGGCGTTCCCGCGACTTCAGGTACTGGGCCATTTCGTCGTATCCGTCGAGCAGCAGGACCACTCGGCCGCTGCGGATCAGCGAGAAGGCGAACTCGATCGGTACATGGCCGAGTTCGTTGTGGTCAAGGAAGTAGTGCAGCAACCCGCGGGCGTCGAACTGGCGGGTGAAATTGCGCAGTTCGATGCGAAAGGGAATGGGAAGGGACGGATCACGGATGTAGTCCTGCGTCCAGCGGTACTGAAGCACCTTGGTCAGGGCCGTCTTTCCGGTGCCGTACTCGCCGACAGTGACGAGCCAGCGCCCCGAGGTGCTGTTGTCACCACGCCACTGCTCCAGCCACTCCACCGCGGAGTGGTTCCCCATCACGTCCCGGAAGCGATGAGGCTGGTATATGTCGCTCAGGTAACTGAGCTCGCGGGCGATGGGGCTGGAGTCGGCACTGGTGACATAGCTGATGTACGGCTCGAACTTCTCGAACCTGCGGAAGAGTTCCTCGTAGGTGAGGCACTCCACGCCAGTCTCCGCAGCACGTTCCACGACGGCCGCGGTAAAGCCCGCGGAGGAAATGATCAGGAGACGTGCCCGGGGATCCTTCACCTGGATCATGGCCAGCTTGGAGAGGTCCTTGCCGTACTTCGCATTGTCCACGTGCTGGACTGTGGCTTCGATGTAGATCGGAGATGCGAAGGCGTCGCCCTTGGGTTCGGCGATCAGGTCGACCTCGGCCCCGAACACGTGGACCGATGTCCGGACCCGGTAGTTGTTCGACTCGAAGAGCCGGCGGATGGCCTCCGGCAGGCCCTTCTCCGTCATCTGCTGCACCGTCACATTGGCCTCCCCGAGTCAGAAGCCCCCATTTTTCCATGAGTTGACGGATTCGCAGCCCCGTCGTGGCCGCGTGCGGACGGCGCGTGTCACCGCGCCGAGCGCGGTCTCAGCTGGCCGTACGCCGAATCCGCCCGGCATACCGCTTCTCCAACTCCAGATTCCCCTCGAACCCCCCAGGCACGTTGGCGGAGACATACACCGGAGGACGGTCGCCGGAGGCAAGAAGAAGCCCCGCCGCCTCGGCGACCGTCATCTGCACCAGGAGCACACCGGTAAGGGTGGACAACGCGCACACCGCGCCCCCACCGGGAAGCTCAAGCAGCGCGTCCCCGCGCGGCGCCGCGTTGTCGAGGACGACGTCGGCGAGGTCGGCGAGCTTGTGCCCGCTCGGGTGGGCGGCCGGTACGGACCGGGTGTGGCCGAGGGAGGTGATGGCCAGCAGCCGATGGCCCTGCGCCTTGACGCGCAGGGCCATCTCCACGATGACGTTGTTGACGCCGGAGTTGGAGATGACGACGAAGAGGTCCTGGGGGCGGGGGGCGGCGAGTGCGTAGAGGCGGGCCGCGATGCCGGGTTCGCGTTCCAGCAGCGGATCGTCGAGGACGCCGGGGTCGTCGCCGCCGTAGAGGACGAGGTCGGCCATGCTGAGGCGGTTGGTGGGCACGAGGCCGCCCGCGCGGCCGGCGAGCTCGAGGACGAGGGCCTGGGAGTGGCCGGTGCCGAAGGCGTGCACGACACCGTCCTCGCGGACGCAGTCGGCGATCAGGGTGGCGGCGGCGGCCACGTCGGCGCGCGAGGTCTCGGTCAGGCGGTGCAGTACGGCGAGGCTCTCGTACGCGAAGCGGTCGGCGCTCACCGGTTCGGGCACGGACTCGTTGGCGGACTCGACGGACACCTTTGCACTCCCCACTGGCGGCGACTGATCATCCGGTGGATTGAACCACCTCATACCCACATACAGGTGAATCAATAAATCACAGCCGTCGACACCCCGGCAATGGCGCAGCTCACCGAGGGAGACCAAGAGGGTTTCCGGTCCTGGTATTCAGACACCGCCGCAACGGGTGGCTGATACCTTCTGAAGCATGCCCTCGACCGATGTCACCACCCTCATCCGCACCGAACTGCCCCGGCTGGCCGGCTCCCTGCGGAAGGTCGGCGAGCTGATCCTGGAGGATCCGGCCGCCGTCACCCACTGCTCGGCCGCGGAGCTGGGCCGCCGCACCGGGACCTCGCAGGCCACCGTCACCCGGTTCTGCCGCGCCATCGGCCTGGACTCGTACCAGCATCTGCTGATCGAACTCGCCCAGGAGCGCGGCCGGGGCGAGTCCTCGGACTGGGGCAGCGCCGAGATCGGCCCGGACATCTCCCCCGACGACAGTCTGGAGCGGGTCGTGCAGGTCGTCGGCACCGCCGACCTGCGGGCCATCCAGCAGACCATCGACCGGATCGACCTGGACGCGATCGAGCGCGCGGCCCAGGCCGTGGCGCGCGCCCGGCGCATCGACGTGTACGGCGTCGGGGGCAGCGGCGCGGTCGCCCAGGAGACCGAGACCCGGCTGTTCCGCATCGGCTGCGCGGTGCGCGGCT
The DNA here is from genome assembly GCF_048159505.1 of Streptomyces sp. T028. Taxonomy (NCBI): domain Bacteria; kingdom Bacillati; phylum Actinomycetota; class Actinomycetes; order Kitasatosporales; family Streptomycetaceae; genus Streptomyces; species Streptomyces sp. T028. The sequence goes on along the minus strand of NZ_JBLRVZ010000052.1, from coordinate 33,927 downwards.
GGACCGAGGTGCACGCGGCCACCACCTCGGCCGCGCTGCTCACCCCGGCGGACGTGGCGATCGGCATCTCCCACTCCGGCGCCACCCGGGAGACGATCGAGCCGTTCGAACTGGCCAGGGAGCGCGGCGCCACCACGGTCGCGCTGACCGCCGACCCGCGGTCGCCGCTGGCCCGCGCCGCCGACGTACGGCTGATCTCGTCGTCCTCGGAGACCAGCTTCCGCACCGGCAGCATCGGCGCCCGCCACTCGGTGCTGATGCTCATCGACTGCCTCTACGTCCGGGTCGGCCAGCTCTCCTACCAGCGCGCGAGCGCGTCCCTGGCACTGACCGACCACATCGCCGGGGCGCACGCGGTGAAGTCCCGGCGGGCCCGCTGAGCGGTTTCGAGAGGCCCAGGAATGCATGGATGAACCAACCAAGATGACAACCTATGGTTGATTGAACCATCCCTCGATGCCAGGATGGGGCTCCCCCGCGCACCGCTAGGAGCCCCATGCGTGTCATCTCCGTCGCGTCGACCGAGCTCTTCACCGGCACCGAGGACCAGCCGCACCAGGTGGTCGCCGTGGAGGTGGGGCACGAACCGGGCCGGGCGGTCCGGCTGGGCGTGACCGGCACGGATGTGCACAGCGTCGGGGAGACCGTCGTCATCGTGGGCGAGGACGGAGCCGGGCGCGCCGAGATACCCGTGGCCGTCGAGGGCCTGGTGCCCGGGGACCGCCGCGAGATCACCGTCACCGCCGAGGACGGGGACGAACTCGCCCGGCGTACCGCCGAGTTCACCGCCGCCGAGCCCGGCTGGACCATGTTCATGGTCAGCCACTTCCACTACGACCCGGTCTGGTGGAACACCCAGGCCGCCTACACCGAGACCTGGGACGTCACCGACGATCCGGCCGTCACGGGCCTGCCCGCCCGTACCTTCGACTCGCGCGGCCAGTCCGGGATGAGCCTGGTGCGGGCCCACTGCGACCTGGCGCGGCGCGACCCGGCGTACACCTTCGTGCTCGCCGAGGTCGACTACCTCAAGCCGTACTGGGACTCCTTCCCCGAGGAGCGGGCCTTCCTGCGGCAGCTGATCCGCACCGGCCGGGTCGAGATCATGGGCGGCACCTACAACGAGCCCAACACCAACCTCACCGGCGCCGAGGCGACCGTACGCAACGCGCTGTACGGGGACGGTTTCCAGCGCGGGATCATCGGGGCCGCGCCCGAGACGGCGTGGCAGCTGGACGCGTTCGGGCACGATCCACAGTTCCCGGGGCTGATGGCCGACGCGGGGGTCACATCCAGCTCATGGGCGCGCGGGCCCTTCCACCAGTGGGGCCCGACGCTGTCCGTGTTCGGCGAGGAGCCGCGCGACCCGCAACGGATGCAGTTCCCGGCGGAGTTCAGCTGGATCGCTCCCTCCGGACGCGGGCTGCTCACCGCCTACATGGTCAACCACTACGGCGCCGGCTGGGCCATCGACAACGCACCCACCCTGCCCGAGGCGGAGGCGGCCGCGCTGAAGCTCTTCCAGGGGCTGAAGAAGGTCGCCCTCACCCGTAACGTCCTGCTGCCCGTCGGCGGCGACTATGCCCCGCCGTGCCGCTGGGTGATGGGCATCCACCGCGACTGGAACGCCCGTTACGTCTGGCCCCGGTTCATCAGCGGCATCCCGCGCGACTTCTTCGCCGCCGTACGGGCCGAGCTGGAGCGGGAGAGGCGTACGGCGTCCCCGCAGACGCGGGACATGAACCCCGTCTACACCGGCAAGGACGTCTCCTACATCGACACCAAGCAGGCCCAGCGGTACGGCGAGACGCTCCTCGCCGACGCCGAGGCCTGGGCGACCCTCGCCTCCCTCGTCGCCGGGCACCCCTACCCGGACGCGGCCCTGGACAAGGCATGGCGGCAGCTGGTCTACGGCGCCCACCACGACGCCATCACCGGTTCCGAGTCCGACCAGGTCTACATCGACCTGCTCACCGGCTGGCGGGAGTTGCACGACCTGGCGCGGACCGTGCACGCCGACGCGACCGACGCGCTGGCCCGCCGGGTGGTCCCGCTGCCCGGCGGCGCGCCCGACCTGGTCGTCTTCAACTCCGCGACCTGGCAGCGCCGGGACGTGCTGACCGTGTCGGACCCGGGCCTGGTCCCGCTGGACGTCACCGGCCTGCCGCTGCCGGCGGTGCGCGAGGAGGGCGAACTGCGGGTCGTCGTACCGGAGGTGCCCGGCATGGGCCTCAAGGCGCTCTCCCTCGCGGACGGCCGGGTGCCCGGCTGGACGGCGGGCGAGGGGACGACCATCCGCAACGAGTTCTACGAGGTGACGGTCGACCCCGCGCGTGGCGGTGGCGTCAGCAGCCTGCGCGCGCTCGCCGAGGGCGGCCGGGAACTGCTGCGCCCCGGGGACATCGGCAACGAACTGGTGGTCCAGGAGGAGTACCCGAGGCATCCGCGCTTCGGTGAGGGACCCTGGCATCTCACGCCGACCGGCACCACCGTCGCGAGGAGTCGGGACGTGACGGCTGACATCGATGTCGAGCACTCACCGGCCGGCTCCCGCGTCACCGTCCGCGCCGACCTCGGGCTCTTCCGCTGCACCCAGCGGCTCACGCTCTGGGCGGGCGTCGACCGGCTGGACGTGTCGACGACCGTCGACGGCTACGACGGCGCCGACCGGCTGATCCGGGTGCGCTGGCCCTCGGACGTGCGCGGCGGGCTGCCGGTGCACGAGGTCGCGGACGCGGTGATCGGGCGGGGCTTCGGGTTCGTGGAGGTGGACAGCGAGCGGTTCCCCTGGACGCTGGACAACCCCGCCAACACGTGGTTCGGGCTGGGCTCCACGGCCCGGATCGCCGTGCACGACGGTTCCGGGGCTCTGCTCGGGCACCGGTCGATCGGGGTGGCCGAGCTGGTGTTCGCCGACTGGTCCACGGCCGGTGAGCTGGGCACCCCGCTGGCCGCCGCCCTGGTGCGGGCGGGGGTCACGGCCACCTCGACCATCGCGGGCGGCCCGCGCTACGGGGATGTGGAGGTCGACTCCAATCTGCCCGACGTACGGATCGCGGTCGGCGGGCCCGAGCGCAATCCGGTGGTCGCGGAGGCGCTCGGCTGGGATCCGGCGGCGGGCCGGGAGTTGCGCCGCAGGCTCGACGAGGGCGGCCCGGCCGCCGTATGGGTGGCGCCGCGGGCGTCGCTGCGCGAGGAGTGGGTGCCGGGCGCCGATCTGCGTGACCTGGAGCGGCTGCCGCTGCTCGTCGTGGCGGGCGGCGAGGACGACGCGAAGGCCGTGGACGCGCTGATCGCCGACCTGGACGACGCGACCGTACGGGCCACGTCGGCGGGCGGCTGCGAGGCGCTGCCGCCGGGCGACGCCTGGGACGGCCGGGGGCTGGCGATCCTCAACCGGGGTACGCCGGGGTGTGTGGTCACCTCGTCGGGGGACCTCTGCATGTCCCTGATGCGTTCCTGCACCGGCTGGCCCTCCGGCATCTGGGTCGACCCGCCCCGGCGCACCGCTCCGGACGGCTCCGCGTTCCAGCTGCAACGCTGGTCGCACACCTTCGAGTACGCGGTCGTCGCGGGCGAGGGCGACTGGCGCGACCTGGGCTGGCCCGCTGCCGGACATGCCTTCAACCATCCGCTCACCGCACGACTGCGCCGACCCTGCGAGACACCGGCCGACCTGCCGAGGACGGCGACCCTGCTCACACTCCAGCCCGAGGGCCGGGTGCTGCTGGACGCGTTGAAGCCGGCCGGTTCCCCGCTGGCCCGGGGCGGCAGTGAGCCGGTGGACCCCGCGCGCGGGGTGGTCGTACGGGCGCACGAGGTGGACGGACGGCCGGTGCGGGCGCGGCTGGCGGGACCGGTGGAGTGGGCGGAGGGCACACGCGCGGACGTGCTGGAGCGGCCGGGCGAGCCCGTGGCCCCCGGCCCGGACGGTGCCCTGGAGTTGGGGCTGACGGGCTTCGAGGTGGCCACCGTGCTGGCCTCGCCGTCGACCGCGAGGTGCGCACCGGCGTTGCCGGGTGCCGCCCGTGCCGCCCCAGCGGCACGATTGCCAGCGGCTGCGCCGGTGGCGCCGGCCGAAGGACACGGTGTCGCCGCGCATGAGCCCGCGCAGCCGGTGCACACCCGCTACTGGCTGCACAACTCCGGCCCCGCGCCCCGTGGAAACCTCCCCGTGGCCGTCTACCTCTCCCCGACCACACTGACGGCCGACGGCCCGGTCACGGTGACCGTGCGGGTCTCCTCCGAGCTGACCCACGCGCCCGTCCTGGGCACGGTGGCCCTGGAGGTGCCGTACGGCTGGACCGCCGAGCCCGCCGAACTGCCGTACGCGCTCGGCCCGGGCGGCTTCACCCTCACCGAGGTCACCGTCACTCCCCCGCCGGACCCCGTGCCCGGCCGGTACCGGCTCGCCGCACGGCTGGCGTACGGCGGACAGACGTACGAGGACGTGGTCGCCCTGGATGTGCCGGGCGAGGCGGTGGAGGGCGGGCCCGACGGGCGCACCGGGCCGGGTCTGCTGCTGGAACTGGGCGTCGACCGGGTCGAGGTGCGCCGGGGTGGACGGGTGCGGGTGCCGGTGCGCGTGCGCAACACGACGCGTGGGCCCGTGAACGGAACGCTGTGGGCGGTGTCGTCCTGGGGCACCTGGGCCGGGGTCGAGCCGGGCTGCCAGGGATTCACCCTGCCGGGCGGGGAGGGCACGGTGTGCGAGGTGGAGGTGGACGGCTCGGCGGTGCCGCCGGGTTCGTACTGGCTGATGGCGAAGGCCGGGTGGCACGGCTGCGTGGCCTACACGGAGGCGGTCGTGCTGGAGGTGACGGAGTGAACGGGCACGCCGCCGTCGTCAGTGGGGACGAAGTCCCGGTGGAGCGGGTGGACGCGCTGCTCGCGGCCGTCCCGGCACGGGACCGGGAGACCCGGCCGGAGGCCCTGGCACGGGCGGAGCGGCAGCGCAGACGGTGGGCCACCCAGGTCGTGGTCGTCGACGAACTCGCCCGCCGGGCCTGCGCCGAGCGCGGTCTCGCGCCGCCGCCCCAGGTGCCCCCGGCGCGACTGCTCGCGGTGTCCGGGTCCGATGTGGCCGACCTCGGCAGCATCGTCGCCGTGGCGCTCGCGCACTCCCCCGCCGCGCGCGCCCTGCTGTCGGCGCTGGAGGCCGAGCAGCGGGTCCCGGAGCGGGCGGCACGGGACTACTACGACCGCAACCAGGACCGGTTCCTCACCACGGACGCCCTACGACGCGGTGTCGATCCCTACTACGTCCTGCAGCCCTCCGATGTCCTGCCGTACGACGAGGTCCGCGACGGTGTGGCGCGGGAGCTGCGCAGGGCGCTGGCCCGGCAGGCCTTCTTCGACTGGCTGGACCGCGCCCGGGCCTGCGTGGAGTACACGCCCGGCCATGAGCACCCGGGCGATCCGGGCCACCCGGACCACGAGCACCGGCACTGACCACCCCGGTGACACCCGGAACCCAAAAGCAACACGGCAAGCCATTGACCTCCGATGAATTCTGGTCCACCTTTTCATCAACCGGAGTCCAAGTTGGTGATTTGAACCAGCAGCTCCAGCAGAACCAGCACCTGGAGGCGACATGCGTGCGGGAAGACTGACCGGAACCGTGGCGGGCGTCATCGCCCTGGCCCTGACCGCCGCCGGCTGCGGTCTGTCGGGGGGCTCCGACACCGGGGAGGCGACGGCCGGCGGCTGCAAGGTCGACCAGGGCAACGTCGGTTCCGGGAAGCTCACTGGGAAGGTCGAGGGGAAGATCACCTTCCAGACGACGAACCTGAAGAAAGACTTCGGGGAGTTCTTCAACGGAGTGATCAAGGCCTTCGAGAAGGCCCACCCCGGCACCTCGGTGAAGTGGATCGACGACCCGGGCGACAACACCTTCACCCAGCGCAACGTCGCCGACGCGCAGGCCTGTACGTTGCCCGACGTCATCAACCTCAACTCGGAGACGGCGACCGCTCTCACCAAGGCGGGCTATCTGCTGGACATCGGCGTCAAGGACCCGGACGCCTCCAAGCCGTTCGTCCCCGCGTTCTGGAACTCCAGCACGATGACGGACGCCTCGGGAGCGTCCGCGCACACCGTGCTGCCCTGGTACACGGGCGGCATCGTCCTGACGTACAACACCGACCTGCTGAAGAAGGCCGGCATCGACCCGGCCAAGCCGCCGACGAGCGTCTTCGGGCTGTTCGCCGACTACGAGAAGATCGCGAAGGCGGCGGACGGCAAGTACTACGCGACGATGGCCAATCCGGTGTGGCGGATCCCGGCCGACTTCGACCAGATGAACATCAAGGTGCTGTCCGAGGACGGCAAAACCGCCGTGTTCGGCGACGATCCGCGGACCACGCAATGGGTGGATGGCGAAGCTGTACAAGGAGGGCGCGATGCCGAAGGACTCGCTGTCCTCCAGCAACGACCCCTCTACGCTGTACAGCCAGGGCAAGGTCGCCTACGGCTCGACGAACCCGAGTTTCGTCCGCTTCGTGAAGCAGAACAGCCCCTCGGTGTACACCAGGACGGGTGTCGGGCAGCAGCCGTTCGACGCGCTCGGCCACACCACCGGCGCCCCGCAGTACATAGGCGTCGCTGCGACCAGCAAGCACGCGCCGGCGGCACTCGCCTTCGCCGAGTTCCTGACCGACGCCGAGAACCAGACGGCCTGGTGCAAGGACCCGAACGTGGTGATCTTCCCGACGACCACGGCCTCGCTGGACGACCCGTTCTTCCAGAAGGTGTCCGGGGACGACCCGTTCTCCGAGGCCCGCAGGCTGGTCGCGGAGCAGCTGAAGACCGCGACCGCCGACCAGACGAACCTCTCGCCTGCGGTGCAGAACGCGATCGTGGCCCAGGTGCAGTTGGCCATGCAGGGCAAGAAGAGCCCGGCGCAGGCCGTGAAGGACGCCCAGTCGAAGGCCAACGAGCTGCTGAAGCAGGCGGGTTGAACGTGGCGACCCAGACCGTGAAGCCGGTGTCCGTGCCCGGTGCGGAGCACACCGCCTCCGTGCCGGGCCCGGCCCCGTCCCGCGTCCGGCGGCTCGGCCGGGCGATCCTGCCCGGCCCCGTCCCCGGCGCCAACGGGGCGGCGCTGTACCGCCGTTGGTGGCTGCCCTGGCTGTGGACCGCGCCCGCGATCGTCTGCGCGGCGGTGTTCGGGGTGTTCCCGTTCCTCAACACCGTCCTGCTGTCGTTCACCGACGCCAAGCCGCTCGGCGGCGCCGCGAGCTTGGTCGGGCTGTCCAACTACACGCGGATGCTGGACGACCCGGACTTCTGGCTGGCGACCTGCAACAGTGTGCTGTACGCGCTGATCGTCGTCCCGCTGATGGTGCTGCTGCCGCTGCTGCTGGCGGTGCTGGTGGAGAAGAACCTGCCCGGCATCGGCTTCTTCCGCTCGGCGTTCTACACGCCCGTCCTCGCCTCCAGTGTGGTGGTGGGTCTGAGCTGGCAGTGGCTGCTGGCCGACGACGGGCTGGTCAACACCTGGCTGGAGAAGGCCCATCTGATCAGGAGCGCCATCCCGTTCCTGTCGGACTCGTGGCTGATCCTGCTGTCCGCGATGGGCCTGACCCTGTGGAAGGGCCTCGGCTGGTACATGGTGTTCTACCTGGCCGCGCTCGGGAACGTGCCCAAGGAGCTGCACGAGGCCGCCGCGATGGACGGCGCCGGTGCCGCGCGCCGCTTCTGGCACATCACCGTGCCGGGCGTGCGGCAGGCCATGATGCTGGTCGGCACGCTCACCGGCATCGGCTCGCTGCGGGTGTTCACGGAGATCTACATGCTCGGCGGCTCCACCGGCGGCCCCGGGGGCGCCGACCGCACCCTGCCCTTCTACATCAAGGACGTCGGCCTCGACCCGATCACGGGCAACGCCGGGTACGGCTCGGCGGTCAGTGTGGCGCTGTTCGTGCTGACGCTGGGGCTGACCCTGCTGGCGCAGCGGCTGACGAAGGAGGACGAGTCATGACGACGGCCCTGGAGAAGCCCCGGCGTTTCCTTCCGCGTTGGCGGGACTACGGCCGCCCGCGCGAGCTGGTCGTCCGTTATCTGCTGCTCCTCCTGGTGCTCGGTCTCACCGTCGGCCCGTTGGTCTGGCAGTTCCTGGCCTCGCTGAAGAGCACGGGCGAGGACGTCTTCGGCGCGGACGCCACCCTGCTGCCGCACCACCCGACCCTGCGGGCCTACCGCGAGGTGTTCGGTCAGGTGCCGGTCGCGACGTACATCAGGAACAGCGTGATCGTGGTCGTGCTGTCGATCACCAGCCAGCTGGTGTTCTCCACCACGGCCGGCTACATGCTCTCCAAGCCCGGTTGGAAGGGCCGCCGGGCGGTCTGGGTGGTGCTGGTGGCCTCCATGATGTTCCCCTTCGAGTCGATCATGGTGTCGCTGTTCCTGAGCATCCGCGACCTGGGTCTCGTCGACAGTCTGGTCGGCGTGTGGCTGCCCGGGTTCGTGGGCGCCATCAACGTCCTGCTGATGCGCGGCGCGTTCCTCGCCGTACCGCGTGAGATCGAGGACTCGGGCATGCTCGACGGCGCGAACGAATGGCAGCGCTTCCGGCATCTGTATCTGCCGTCCGCGTGGGGCGCGATCCTGGTGGTCACCATCAACACCTTCATCAGCGCCTGGGACGACTTCCTGTGGCCGCTGATCGTGCTGCGTTCCGAGGACCACATGACGCTGACGCTGGGTCTGTCCCGGCTCACGAGCTCGTCGTTCGGCTACGACCAGCGGGTGGTGATGGCCGGTTCGGTGATCTCCGTGGTCCCGGTGCTGGTGCTGTTCGTGATCACCCAGCGGTGGTTCTACAAGGGCGTCTCGTCCGGGGCCGTCAAGCTCTGACCGCTCGGGCGCTCGGGTCGAACACGAGTGGTACGGCGGTCAGCGCCTCGCGCGCGGAGGCTGCGACCCGGAGCTCCACCGCCTGTTCCGGTACGACAGTCTCCAAGTCTGCGCCGACCAGCTCCAGTTGGTCGGCGCCGAGGCGGATCGCGACCGTACGGCACTCCCCGGGCGCGAGCTCGACGGCCTCGAACGCGCGCAGTTCGAGGGAGCGCGGCCAGACCGGGGTACGCAGCCGGCGGACGTAGAGCTGGACGACGCTGCGGCCGGGGCGGGTGCCCGTGTTGGTGACGTCGACCTCGACGGTGTGCCCGGTGAGCCGGGGCGGGCCGTGGTGGAAGGTGGTGTACGACAGCCCGTGCCCGAAGGAGTAGAGGGGCCCGGCGTCGCCGTCGACGTAAGTGCCGTACTCGGTGTCCTTGTGGTTGTAGTGGACGGGGAGCCGGTCGGCCGAGCGCGGTACGGAGACGGGGAGACGGCCGGCGGGTTCGGTGAGCCCGAGGAGGACCTCGGCGATCGCCTGCCCTCCCCACGGGCCCGGATACCAGGCCGTGAGGAGGGCGTCGGCCCGGTCCGCCGCCTCCGGGACGGCGTGCGGGCGGCCCTGGACGAGAACGACCGCGGTGGGGGTGCCGGTGGCGGTGACGGCGTCGAGGAGCGCGTGCTGGGCGGCGCCGAGCCGCAGTCCGGCGAGGTCGACGCCCTCGCCGCAGGTCATCTCGGACACGACCGTCCGCGCGGCCCCGTTGGCGTCGAACTCCGTGTCGGGCGTACGGGCGCTGCTGCCGCCCAGCACCAGTACGGCCAGGTCGCAGGCGGCGGCCGTGGCGACCGCCTCGGGGATGCCGGTGCGGTCGTCGCCGGTGAGGGCCGCGCCGCGGGCGTGGCGGACCTCGGTACCGGGCGGGGCGAGGCGGTGCAGCGCGTCGAGGACGCTCACCCCGGTGCCGGAGCGCTGCGGGGCGGTGTAGTCGCCGAGTTGATGGGCGGTCGTGGCGGCGTGCGGGCCGAGGACCGCGATCCGGCGCGTGCAGGGGCGGACGGGAAGGGCCCCCGTCCTGTTGTGCAGGAGGGTGACGCAGGCGCGGGCGAGCGCGGTGCTCAGCTCGCGTCCGCCGTCGGGCCGCGGTGTGCGGCGGGTGTACGGCTGCTCGAACAGGCCGAGGCGGAACTTCAGGCGCAGGACGCGGGCGACGGCTGCGTCCACGGCGGCCTCGCTCACCAGCCCCCGCTCGACGGCCTCCTCCAGCTGGGTGAAGCCCTCGTCCCAGAGGCTGAGGTCGACCCCGGCGTCGAGGGCGAGCGCGCCCGCGGAGACCTTGTCACCGGTGATGCGGGCGAGCCGGTCCACGGCCAGGCCGTCGGCCATGACCAGTCCCTCGAAGCCCCAGCGGTCCCGGAGGATCCCGGTGAGCAGGGCGCGGTTGCCGGAGCAGGGCAGTCCGTCGACCTCGTTGTAGGCGGCCATGACGGCGGCGGCGCCGGCGCGGACTCCGGCCCGGGCGGCCGGGAGGTGGATCTCGTGCAGTTCACGCGGGCCGAGTTCGGACTCGGCGGAGTTGCGGCCGCCGACCGTGGCGCCCTGCCCGGCGAAGTGCTTGAGGACGACCGGTGCCTTGTCGGCGGCGAAGTACGCGCCGGTGCCCTGCATGCCGCGCACGAGTGCCTCCGTCAGCCGGGCCGCGAGGCAGGGGTCCTCGCCGAAGCACTCCTCGGTGCGCCCCCAGCGCGGGTCGCGGGCGATGTCCAGTGCCGAGACGAGCGCGACATGACCGCCCCGGGCGCGCAGTTCGGCGGCGGCGTGGGCGGCGGCCCGCTCGTACAGGGCGGGGTCCCAGGTGGCGCCGACGGCCAGGTTCACGGGCAGGACCGTGCCGTCGAGGGCCATGTGCCCGTGCGGCACCTCCTCGACGAACAGGGCGGGGATGCGCAGGCGGCTGCGCTCCAGGACGTGGCGCTGGACGAGGTCGGCGAGTTCGGCGCTGTCCTCGATGCCGGGCCCGTCCCCGTGTCCGACGCCGGACCAGGCGTCGGCGCGCATCAGCCCGTACAGGGCGCCGAGCCCCGCGAAGCGCTCGGTCTCGGCCCGCAGCGCCTCGGTGATCCGGAAGCCGCCGTCCGGGGTGCGCCGGTAGGCGTGCCAGCCGTACATCCGCTGGTTGAGCTGGCCGGTCTTCTCACGCAGGGTCATCCGGGAGAGGAGGTCGGCGACCCGGGTGCCGAGGGGGGCGGCCGGGTCGAGGTACGGGTACGGCGGCCGGGCGACCGTGCGGTCCTGAAGAGGCATGGGAGGTGTCCTTGTGGGCGTGCGTCAGGGTCTGGGCCGGTGGGCGAGGGCCGCGAGGCGGGCGAGGGCCACGGCGCCCGGGGAACCGTCCGACACCGGGGTGACCGTGAGCGCGAGGTGAGCCAGGCCTTCGGTCAGGGGCGTGAGCAGGGGGCCGTGCGGGGCGAGCAGGCCGCCCGTGACCACGAGGGGTTCGCCCGGGCGGGGTGCCAGCGCCTCCACGCTCCCGGCCAGCCGTCGGGCGGCCTCCCGGAGGATCTCCGCGGCGACGGCGTCCTTCTCCTGCGCCGCCGCGACGACGAGGGGCGCGTGGTCGGCCAGCCGGACCGGGGGCCGGTCCATCACGGCGGGCAGGAGATGCGCGCGGTAGGCCGTGCGCAGGGTGGCGCTCCAGCGGGCGGTGTCCGTGATGCCGTAGCCCTCGGGCGGCAGGACCCCGGGGGGCAGCCCGAGTTCCCGGCCGACCGCGCGTACGAGCGCCGTGGGTGCGCCCCGGCCGTCGGCCGCGCGCAGGGTGGCCCGGACGGCGGCGCGGCCGATCCAGAAGCCGCTGCCGTCGTCGCCGAGGAGCCAGCCGTCGCCGCCGGAGGTCGCGGCCGGGACCCGTGCGGCGATCCGGGCCGCGACCGCGCCGGTGCCGGCGACGAGGACGAGACCGTCGGCGGGGTGGCCGGGGGCGGCGGCGAAGGCGGTCTCGATGTCGCTGTGGACGTCGACCGTGCCGGCGGTGATGCCCAGCCGGGCGAGGGCGGTGGTCAGGGCCGTGCGGGCCCGTACCCGGCCCGGCTCGTCGGCGCCCTGGGCCTGGTGGCCGGCGCCGGCGAAACCGCCCGCGACCGCCGCGACCCGTGCGCGCAGGGGTGCGGGCACAGCCTGCGAGAGGGCCTCGGTGAGGTGGCCGGCGAGGTCCGGTCCCGACACGGTGAGGGCGTTGCCCGGGCCTGCCGTTCCCTCGCCCCGGGGGCGGCCGTCGCCGAGGTCCGCCAGAACGGCACGGGTGCGGGTGCCGCCGGCGTCGAGGCCGACCACGAAGGCCTGGTTCAAATCACTATTCATCGATCCCCATGGTGGTTGATACATTCGCCACTGACAAGGTTCGCCGTTGACAAGGTCCGGCTCTCGAGGAGGACGCCATCGACACGCCCGCGCTTCGATTCGGGGTCAACTACACCCCACGCCGGGGCTGGTTCCACGCCTGGCACGACTTCGATCCCGGGCTCGCGCGCGAGGACCTGGCGCAGATCGCCGGGCTGGGCCTGGACCACGTGCGCGTGTTCCATCTGTGGCCGCTGCTGCAGCCCAACCGCGCCCTGGTCCGCGCGTCGGCCGTCGACCAGCTGGTCCGTCTGGTGGACCTGGCGGGCGAGTGCGGTCTGGACGTCCTCGTGGACGGTGTCCAGGGCCATCTGTCGAGCTTCGACTTCTATCCGGAGTGGACGCGCGGCTGGCACCACCGCAACGTGTTCACCGACCCCGGGGCGGTCGAGGCCCAGGCGCTGCTGCTGCGCACCCTGGGCCGCGCCCTGTCCGGCCATCCGCGTCTCATCGGGCTCCAGCTCGGCAACGAGCTCAACAACCTGGTCGAGCACAACCCGGTGACTGCGGCCGAGGTGGACCACTACCTGGACACCCTGCTGGCCGCCGCGCGGGAGGGGCTGGGCGAGGGCGGGGGCCTGGTCACACACTCGGCGTACGACGCCGCCTGGTACGGCGACGACCACCCCTTCACCCCGCAGGCCTCGGCCCGCAAGGGCGATCTGACGACCGTCCATCCCTGGGTGTTCTCCGCCGACTGCGCCCGCCGCTACGGCCCGCGCTCGCCGCAGGTGCACCATCTCGCCGAGTACGGCACGGAACTCGCGGCGGCCTACGCCACCGACCCGGTCCGCCCGGTCTGGGTCCAGGAGACGGGCGCACCCGAGCCCCACGTCCCGGCGGCCGACGCCCCCGACTTCGCCCGCGCGACCCTGCGCAACGCGGCCGGCTGCGCGCGGCTGTGGGGGGTGACCTGGTGGTGTTCCCACGACGTGGACCGTTCCCTGGCCGACTTCCCGGAACTGGAGTACACCCTGGGCCTGTTCGACGCCACGGGCCGCCCGAAGCCGATCGCTGAGGCCCTGTCGGAGACGGTGACCGAACTCCGCGCGGCCCCGGCGCCGCCCCCGCCCCGCGCCGAGGCCCTGGTCCTGGACTGCACCCCGTCCACCCGTTCGGTCTCCGGCCCCGGTGGCGCCTTCTTCGACACCTGGATGCGACTGCGCCAGGAGGGCGCCCGCCCGGCGGTGGTCCTGGCGGAACACGCGCAGGACAAGGCGTACTTGGCGGCGAGGGGGATCACGGAGCTGATCGACGCGAAGTGAGCCGGGGGCGCTCCGGGGCCGGCCGGGACTCCGGCCCCGGACCACATCCGTACGGGTCAGACCGCCCGCCCCGTCAGCACCTCCGCGACCGCACGCAGATTGACCCGCCCCCTGCCGTGCGCGCACAGGGCGCCGCCCGGCTCCGGCAGCCCGGTGGAGACGAGGAGCGCGTCCGGCCGTACGGCGAGCAGGGCGTCCCGCACCCGCCCCTGCCAGGGATACAGCCCGGCATCACAGGTGGCGACGACCAGGGGCCGCCCCTCCGCAGCCCGCAGCGCCGCCTCCACGACGGCCTCGACGTCCCCCGGCTCTGCGGCGACGGCCGTCCCGGTGGCCGCCGCGTCGAAGGCCCGCACCCCGGTCAGGAGGTCCTCGCCGCCCCAGTTGAGGGCGGGGTGCGGGGCCGGGAAGAGATCGACGACATGCGCACCCGGCATCGCTCCGGGCAGCGGCGCCCCGCTCCTCCTCACGGCCCGCCGCGCCGCCGTGAGCCCGGCCCCGTCGTCCCAGGCCGCCACCGTTTCCGGCCGGGGCGGCACGGCGTACCGCAGGGCGAGCCGCCGTACCCGCTCCGCGGCCTCGGTCACCCGCTCCTCGGGCAGCTCACCCGACGCGAGGGCGTGGAGTACGGCGTCCCGGCAGGCGAGGGTGACCTCCAGGTCGGGTACGGCGACGATGACCTGGTCCGCTCCGGCGGCGAGCGCGAGACGCGCGCCGGCCGCCTCGCCGTAGCGGTCGGCGATGGCCTTCATCTCCAGCGCGTCGCTCACCAGGACGCCCTCGAAGCCGAGTTCGCCGCGCAGCAGGTCGGAGAGGATGCGCGGACTCAGGGTGGCGGGCCGCCCGGGGTCGAGCGCGGGAAAGACCACGTGGGCGCTCATCAGCATGGGCACGCCCGCGTCGACGGCCGCGCGGAAGGGGGCGAGGTCGAGCCGGTCGTACGGCCTCGGGTCCACCGCGAGTTCGTGGTGGCTGTCGGTGACGGTCCCGCCGTGCCCCGGGAAGTGCTTCGCGCAGCTCGCCACGCCACGCGCCTCGGTGGCCGCGATCCAGGCCCGCAGATGCCGGGAGACCAGCTCCGGGTCGCCGCCGAAGGCACGGGTCCGCACGATCGGGTTCTCGGGCCGGCTCTGCACGTCGGCGACGGGGGCGTAGGAGGCGGTGATGCCGAGCGACAGCAGATGCCCGGCGAGCGCGTCGGCACAGCCGGCGGTCAGCCGCAGATCGTCGGCGACTCCGAGTGCCCACGACCCGGGCACCTCGGGCGCACCCGCCGCCACCAGATGGCCTATGCCGCCACCCTCGTTGTCGATGGCGACGAGGAGATCGGGCCGCAACGTCCGCAGGATCTCGGTGAGTTCCCGCACCTGCCCGGCGTCACGCACGTTCCGCGTGAAGAGGATGACTCCCCCCAGCCCACGGTCGATGAGCCGCTTCAGGGTGTCGGGAACCGTCGTCGTACCGTCGAACCCCGCCACGAGACAGCGGTGCGCCGCCTCATCGAGAGCGGCGGGCAGATCCGGGCCCAGCGCCCGGGAGGCGAATTCCGTCACCCTCGA
This sequence comes from Streptomyces sp. T028, assembly GCF_048159505.1. Classification (NCBI taxonomy): domain Bacteria; kingdom Bacillati; phylum Actinomycetota; class Actinomycetes; order Kitasatosporales; family Streptomycetaceae; genus Streptomyces; species Streptomyces sp. T028. Next base: position 18,865 of record NZ_JBLRVZ010000052.1, on the reverse strand, counting down.
AATCCTCTGGCTCAACAAGCCGAAAGTCAACATCTACGTGAATTGTTCAACCCGAGAACAGCCCGGGATACTGGCGGCATGGCCATCTATGACGCGCTGGGCGCGACGTACGGGCGGACGCGGCGGTCCGATCCTCGGATTGCGGCGCGGATTCGTGGTGCGCTCGGGGATGTCGGCGGGGTGATCAATGTCGGGGCGGGAAGCGGGTCGTACGAGCCGGTGGGGACCGTGCTGGCGGTGGAGCCCAGTCGGGTGATGATCGGTCAGCGGGCGGTGGGGGCAGCGCCCGCGGTGCAGGGCGTCGCGGAGCGGCTTCCGGTGCGCGACGGGGCCGTGGACGCGGTGCTGGCTCTGCTCACCGTCCATCACTGGGACGACCTGGCGGCCGGGATCGGCGAGTTGCGGCGGGTCGCACGCCGTCGGGTGGTCGTGCTGACCTGGGACCAGCGCGTGTTCCGTGAGCGGTTCTGGCTCGTCCGGGACTATCTGCCGGAGGCGGCCGCGTTCGACGACCTCCGGGCGACGCCGGTCGACCGGCTGTGTGAACTGCTGGGCGGGGCACGCCAGGAGGTGGTACCGGTTCCGCATGACTGCGTCGACGGGTTCGCCGCCGCGTACTGGCGGCGGCCGGCCGCCTATCTCGATCCACGGGTGAGGGCGGGGATCTCCCTGCTCGCCCAGCCCGGGGAGGACACCCTCGCGCCCGGACTCGCCCGGCTGGCGGAGGACCTGGCGTCCGGCCGCTGGCACACACGTCACGCCGAGTTGCTCTCGCTCGACGCCATAGACGCCGGGTACCGGCTGCTCGTGGCCGATCTCTGAGAGCCTGTGCCATATCCCCGGCCGGGCGCGCGACGCCTGGCACGCACGCTCGCAAGGCGCCGGACGCCGCGCGCTGATCCGGCCGGGGATATGACACAGGCTCTGAGTGCAGTCCTGATCAGTCGTCGGCGAGGAGAGCCGCCGCCTGCGGATGTTCCGCCGCTCGCGGGGCGCGCAGGGTGGAGGCGATGCCGACACCGAGGAGGGTGAGGGCGGCGGCGGTGAGGCCGGCGGTGCGCAGGCCGGGGACGAGGTCCGGGCCCGTGGTGGCCTCGGCGCCCGAGTTGGCGACGGCGACCAGGACCGCCAGGCCCACGGCGGAGCCGATCTGCTGGGTGGTGGAGGCCATGGCGGAGGCGATGCCCTGGTGGTGGACCTCGACCCCGGTCGCGGCCGCGGCGAACATCGCGGTCCAGGCGACGCCCTGGCCGAGGCTGAGCAGGACGACGCCGGGCAGGAGGGCCGGATAGCCGCCGTCCGGGGACATCGCCAGGGCGAGCGCGGTCATGCCCACGGCGCCCAGGAGCAGTCCGGTCACGATGGTGGCGCGGACCCCGGCCCTGCCGAGCAGCTTCTCGCTGAGCCTGGTGCCGGCCATGCCGACCAGTGCCGAGGGCAGGAAGGCGAGGCCGGTGGCGAGGGCGTCGTAGCCGCGGACGTTCTGCAGGTAGACGGTGAAGAAGTAGTACTGGGCGCCGAAAGTGCCCATGAAGACGAAGGTGACGCCCATCGCGGCGACCAGACTGCGGTTGCGGAACAGGCGCAGCGGCATCAGCGGGTGGGCGGTGCGGGCCTCGACGAGCAGGAACAGGCCGATGAACAGGGCGCCGGCCAGGAGCGCGGCGACGGTCTCGGCGGAGGTCCAGCCCGCTTCGGGGCCCTGGACGACACCGAAGACCAGGGCGGTGAAACCGATCGTGGCGGTGAGCGCGCCGGTCAGGTCGAAGCCGCGGCCGTGCTCCCGGGGCACGTCCCCGGGGACGACGGAGAAGGCGGCCGCGGCGGCACCCAGCGCCAGCGGGACGTTGACGTAGAAAACGGCCTCCCAGCCGAAGTACTCGGTCAGCAGTCCGCCCAGGAGCGAGCCGAGCGCCAGGCCGACCGCTCCGGCGCCACCCCAGACCGCCAGGGCCCGGTTGCGTTCGGCACCCTCGGCGAAGGTGGTGGCGATGAGGGAGAGGGTGGCGGGCAACAGCAGCGCGCCGCCCAGCCCCTGGAGTGCGCGGGCGGCCACCAGCGGCCCGGGGTCGCTCACCAGTCCGCCCAGCAGTGAGGCGAGGCCGTAGAGAGCCAGGGCGGTGGCGAACATACGGCGCCGGCCGAGCAGGTCGGCGGCCCTGCCGCCCAGCAGCAGGAAGCCGCCGAAGGCCACGGCATAGCCGCTGACCACCCATTGCAGGCTGTGCGCGTCGAACCCGACCTCACGGCCGATCTCCGGCAGGGCGACGTAGACGATGTTGTAGTCGATGGCGCTGATGAACTGCGCGAACGCCAGCAGGGCCAGCAGCGGCCCGTGGCCGCGGCGCGGCGAGGGGGACAGCATGACGGAGCAACAGCCTTCCAAGTAAGTGGTTAACCGCTTACAAGCGGGACCGAAAGAAAGGGCCGCTCGGGAGCGGCCCGGTGGAGGACGGGAGCCAGGAACCTAGGCGCGCAGGGTGCGCGCCCAGGGGGCGTCCACGGAAGCGGCGTCGATCGCCACCACGACGTTGCGGAGCAGACCGTCGGCGAAGTAGCGGCGCAGTTGCTCCTCCGAGGCGCCGGAGACGGCGCGGACGTACTCGACCTGCTTGGCGTAGCAACTGCGGACAGCCTCGCCGATGACCGGCTCGCTCGCGCTGCACTGCGCGTGCAGGAGGATCATGAGCACCTCCCGGTCGGCGATGACCTCGCCGTACGAGCCGGCCATCGCCTCGAGCACCGCTTCCGGGTCGGTGCCCCGCACGGCCGCGGCCGCCGCGGCGGCGCTCTCCCGCAGCCGGTCCGAGCAGTGGTCGACCAGGGCCGCGAACAGGGTTTCCTTGTCCTTGAAGAGCCGGTACAGATAGCCCTGCGAAATACCGGCGGCCTTGGCCACGTCCATCGTCGAGGTCCCGTAGTACCCGCGCTCGGCGAACGTCGTGATCGCCGTGCGCATGACCGTGGCCCGGCGCTCATCGGCAGTGGAACGCTGCCGTGTCCTCGCTTCCATGGAAGTAATCAACCACTCACATACGCACGGTGTCAATCGCGCCGTGTCCATCTCGCCGTGGCGGTCGCATGGTGCGCGTCACTCGGTCAGGGCCCTGCGCAGGACCGCCGTGAGGGCGACGAGCTGCCGTTGGGAGACATCGGCGGACAGGATCGCCTGGGAACCGTGGAAGGTGCCGGGCCACTGGCGCAGTTCGACGGACACGCCCGCCTGGAGCAGGCGCAGCGCGTAGGCGATGTCGTCGTCGCGGTTCGGGTCGTACTCGGCGGTGGCGATGTAGGCGGGCGGCAGACCGGTCAGGTCGGTGGCGCGGGCCGCGGCGGCGTACGGGGTGGCGGGCGTGCTGCCCAGGTAGTGGCCCCAGGACCGGGTGACGATGGCGCGGTTCACCCAGGGGGTGTCCGTGAAGTGCCGTGCCGACCAGGTCTCCTGGCGGTCGTCGAGCTCCGCCTCGTTGAGCAGTTGGAAGCAGATCGACGGGCCCTGCTCGTCGCGCGCCCGCAGCGCCACCGCGGCGGCGAGTCCCGCGCCGGCGCTGTGTCCGCCGACCGCGATCCGTTCCGGATCGATGCCGAGTTCGGCCGCGTGCGCGGCCGTCCACTCCAGTACGGCGTAGACGTCGTCCAGGGCGGCCGGGTGGGGGTGCTCGGGGGCGAGGCGGTAGTCCACCGCGATCACCGTGGCGCCGGAGTCCCGGGCCAGACGGGCCGCCCACAGGTGTTCGGTGTCCAGGGAGCCCACGACGTATCCGCCGCCGTGGAGCCAGATGACGGCACCCCGGGCGCCGACCGGTCGGTAGACGCGTATCGCCACGTCCGGGTCGGCGGGGACCGTGCGGTCCTCGATCTCCAGGCCCGAGGTGTCCGGTGCGGGCCTGGCGGCGGCCAGCGCGGCGTAGGTCTTGCGGTCGGTGACCGGGTCGGTCAGGTCGGCCTTGGGGAACAGCGGTACGAACGCTTCGAGTTCGGGGTCCAGGTTGTCCATGGCGATCATCCTCACCTCCCGCCGGCACCGGGGTCGTCAGCCGTTCGTCGGGTCTCCCCCGCCGCGGGCGCGCCGCTCGGCGGGTGCCCCGGCCGGCCCGGCGGACCTATCCTCCTGGCCATGGAGGCACTGGCCGAACGGCTGTCACGGCTCGACTCGCACGCCGAGGGAGCGGTCCGTGTCGTGGCGTTCTACGACACGCTGATGCGCCGTCGGGTGGATCTCCCGGCGCTGGTCCGGGCCTCGGCAGGGCTCGCCGAGTGTGTGGCGGGGGTGCGGCTGCACGGTACGGGCACGGTGATCCGTATGTCGCCGGAGGGGCGGGAGGCGTCCGGCCCGCCGTCCGCCGCGTCAAGTACGGCGCCGATCACCCTCGACGAGGAGGAGATCGGCACGGTGTGGCTGGAGCGCCCCGGCCCGCCCGGCTCCCTGGACGACGTGCTGCTGGACCGGCTCGCCCTCGCCGCCGCGGCGGTCGCCGAGCGGTACGGCCCCGCCCGCACCACCATGGCCGACCCGGCCCTCGTCGAGCTGGTGATCAGCGCCGACTGCGACGAGGCGGCCCGCGCACGGGCACTGCGGCTGCTGGGCTTCGCCGCCGGAGCGCCGGTGCACGTCGTCGCCGTACGGTCGCGGCTCCCGCTCGACCGCGTCGGCAGGCTGATCTGCCCGGCCCGTCCGGTGAAGGCGGCGCCCCTCGCCGAGATGGGCGTCGTCCTGGCCGGCGCCGTGGACCCGGCACGTTTCCCGGCGGACGTACGAGCGGGCGTGGGGAGCGCTGCCGCCGCCCCCGAACGGTCCTGGCGGGAAGCCCGCACCGCCCTGCGCTTCACCACCTCGCGTCGGCCGGTCGTCCGGTACGACAGCCTGGGCGCTCTGGCGCTCCTCGCCGAGGTGTCGGAGAACGCCGCGCGGGACAACCCCGACGTGGCCGCGATCGCCCGCATCGCCGACAGCCCGGAGGACCTGGACACCCTCGACGCCTACTGCGCCGCCGGCTCCCTGCGCCGGGCCGCCGACCTCCTCCACCTCCACCACAGCAGCGTCGCCCGCCGCCTCGAACAGATCGGCAGGGCCCTGGACCTCGACCTCACCGAACCCACCGGCCTGCTGCGGGCCAACCTCGCCCTGACCGCCTGGCGGCTGCTCGACACCTGAGATCGACTGGATGACCTCCAAGGAGGAGTAGGACTCCTCGGGGCGTACGACGCCGTGGTCCCCGTCAGCGGATGTCGGCGGCCGGTGGCGCGGTCGTCCCCCGCACCTCGAGCGTCGGCGGCGACAGAACGGTCCGCTTCGGGCGGGACGGGTCCTCGATGCGGTCGAGGAGGTGCTGGGCGGCGCCGCGGCCGACGTCGTGGCCGGCGTTGTCCACCGTGGTGAGCCACAGATGCCGCAGCCGGGACAGGTAGGTGTTGTCGTAGCCGACGAGGGAGAGGTCCCGGGGCACCCGGAGGCCGGACTCCTCGGCCGCGGACAGGGCGCCCACGCAGGCGATGTCGTTGAAGGCGAAGACGGCGGTCGGCCGCCGGGGCGCGCTGAGCAGCCGGACCATGGCCCGGTAGCCGCCCTCCTCCGTCAGGTCGCCCTGCTCCACCGTCGCCTCCGCCGCGAGCCCGTGTTCGCTCATCACCGTCTCGAAGCTGCGCCGGCGCAGTCCCCCGACGACTCCCTGTCCCGCGATGTGCGCGATACGGCGGTGGCCGAGCGCGACGAGGTGCTCGGTGGCCAGCCGCGCGCCGCGCTCGTCGTCGCACGCGACGACGTCGACGCGGGGCAGATCCGGCTCACGGGCGCCCGCCACCACGGTCGGAATGTGGAGGGCCGCGGCACGCAGGGCCTCGGAGGGCGGCAGGGTGCCGACGGCGATGAGTCCGTCGACCCTCAGCTCGGTGAACGTCCGGGTGAGGTCCTCACCGAGGCGGCGGTTGAGACGGCCGTCGGCGAGCAGCACGCGCAGGCCGCTGTCGTGGAGCCGGGAGTTCAGGCCGTCCAGCAACTCCACGAACCAGGGGTTGCGCAGGTCGTTCAGCAGGACGCCGACCGAGCGGGTGCGGCGCTCGCTCAGACTGCGCGCGGCGGCGTTGGGCCGGTAGCCGAGGTCCTCGACGGCGGCCAGCACGGCCTGCCGCTTCTCGGGGCGCACCTGCTCGGAGCCGCGCAGCACCAGTGAGACCAGGGATTTCGACACGCCGGCGCGTTCGGCCACGTCGCGGATCGTCGGAGGTCTCATGGCGTGGACCGTTCCACAGCGCAACCACCTTGTCAAAGGGCAGTCATGGGGTTGACACCTGTGGGTTCGAGCCCCAGGGTGAGCCAGGTCGCCTGTGGAACGGTCCAAAACAAGGGGTGTCATGACAAGCACGCTCGGTGTCGCCGTCGTGGGGTTCGGCTGGATGGGGCGGGTGCACACCCAGGCGTACGCCCGGATCGCGCACCACTATCCGCGGCTGGGGCTGCGTCCGGAGCTGATCCGGGTGGCGGAGGACGTGCCGGGCAGGGCGGAGGAGGCCGCCGCGCAGTTCGGGTTCGCCTCGACCAGCCGGGACTGGCGCGAGGTCGCCGCCGACCCGCGCGTGCGGGCGGTCAGCATCACCGCGCCGAACTTCCTGCACCGGGAGATCGGCGTGGCGATGGCGGAGGCCGGCAAGCACATCTGGATCGAGAAGCCGGTGGGCCTGACCGCCGGGGACGCCGGTGCGGTGGCCGACGCGGTCGCGAAGGCGGGCGTCCAGGGCACGGTCGGCTTCAACTACCGCAACGCGCCCGCCGTCGAGGCCGCGCGTGAGCTGATCGCCTCCGGGGAGATCGGGACGGTCACCCATGTCCGCGTCCGGCTCTTCAGCGACTACGCGGCCCATCCCGAGGGTGCCCTGACCTGGCGCTACGAGCGGGCGCGCGGCGGCAGCGGCGTCCTGGGCGATCTGGCCTCGCACGGTGTCGACCTGGCCCGTTTCCTCCTCGGCGACATCGTCTCGCTCACCGCCGACACCGCGATCTTCGTCCCCGAGCGGGCCCGCCCGACCGGCGCGACGGCCGGCCACACCCGCGCCACCGGCGGCGAACTCGGGCCGGTGGAGAACGAGGACTACGTCAACTGCCTGCTGCGCTTCGCCTCCGGCGCCCGCGGTGTCCTGGAGGCCTGCCGGGTCTCGGTCGGCGAGCAGAACAACTACGGCTTCGAGGTGCACGGCACCAGGGGCGCGGTGTTCTGGGACTTCCGCCGTATGAACGAGCTGGGCGTCAGCCGCGGTACGACGTACCAGGACCAGCCGGTGAGCACGGTGTACGTCGGCCCCGGCGCCGGTGAGTACGGCGCGTTCCAGCCGGGCGCCGCCAACAGCATGGGCTACGACGATCTGAAGGTCGTGGAGGCGTACCGTTTCCTGCGCTCGATCGCCGAGGGCACCCCGTACGGCACGACGCTCACGGACGCGGTGCGCAGCGCCGCCGCGCTGGAGGCGATGACCCGGTCCGCCGAGACGGGAACGTGGGTGGACCTGCCCTGAGAGCCTGCCGCGCGCCGGTGTGGTCGGCGCGGGCACGACGGGGGTGCCCCCACGCGAGCGAAGGCGGCAAGTTGTTCACAGGCCCCCAAGGGCCTGTCGGCTACCCCTCCTTCAGCGGCGCCCGCCACGCCAGTGACGTACCGCCGCCCTCGGGCTCCGTCAGGTCGAAGGTGCCGCCCAGCTGTTCGGCTCGCTCCGCCATGTTGCGCAGCCCGCTGCGCCGGCCGCCGGACGGCACGCCCACGCCGTTGTCCGTGACCGACAGACGTACCTCACGGCCGTCGGTCGTGAGGGCGACCTCGGCGCGGTCGGCGCGGGCGTGGCGGGCGATGTTGGTCAGGGACTCCGAGAGGACGGCCACCAGGTGGTCGGCGACCTCCTTCGGGACGTCGGTGTCGAGGAGTCCCTCCATCCGCACGCTGGGGGCGAAGCCCAGCACCGGGGCCGCCTCGCCGACCGCCCGGACCGCGCGGGCCCGCAGTCCGGTGCCGCCGGCTCCGTCGCGGGTGCGCAGGCCGAAGATCGTCGAGCGGATGATCTTGATCGTCTCGTCGAGGTCGTCGACCGCCCGCACCACGCGCTCGGCGGCCTCGGGATGCTCAATGAAACGGCCCGCGCTCTGCAGGGTCATACCCGTGGCGAAGAGCCGCTGGATCGCGAGGTCGTGCAGGTCGCGGGCGATGCGGTCGCGGTCCGTGAGGACGGCGATCCGCTCGGCGTCCTGCCGGCGCTCCGCCAGCTCCATCGCGATCGCCGCCTGCCCCGCGAAGACCTGGAGGGGCTCGGTCTCCAACTCGGTGAACGGGGAGGTGTGCCCGGACGCCCGGACCAGCAGCACGACACCGCGTACACCGCTGTCCCCCGTGCCCACCGGAACGGCCACCGCCGGGCCGAGCCCCGTCAGACGCAGGGGCCCCGCCGGCATCCGCTCGTCCTCGGTGACGTCCGCGCTGATGACGGCGGCCGCCGTGGCGAACGCCTCGCCGATGAGGTTGCCCTCGACGGGCAGGACGAGACCCCGCAGCGTCTCCGCCTCCTGGCCGAGGGCGAGTTCCACGGTGAGTGAGCCCGTCTCCTCCATGGGCATGGCCACCACGGCCAGCTCCGCCCCCGTGATCTCCCGGGCCCGCTCGGCGATCAGTCCGAGCACCTCGGCCCGGTCGGCCCCCGACATCAGGCTGTGGGTGATCTCGGCGTTCGCCCCCAGCCAGCGCTCCCGCAGCCGGGACTCCGCGTACAGGCGGGCGTTGTCGATGGCCACACCGGCGGCCACGGCCAGCGTGAGCGTGACGGAGACGTCCTCCTCGTCGAACTGGCCGCCGCCGCGCTTCTCCGTCAGGTACAGGTTGCCGAACACCTGGTCACGGACCCGGATCGGGACGCCGAGGAAGGTGTTCATCGGCGGGTGGTGGGGCGGGAAGCCGTACGACGACGGATGCTCGGAGATCCTCGCCAGCCGCAGCGGCTCCGGGTTGCGGATCAGCTCCCCGAGGATGCCGTGGCCCTCCGGGAACGGGCCGATGCGGGCGATCTCCTCCTCGGTGACCCCGACGGTGTGGAACGCCGACAGCCGCCTGCCGTCCGGACCGATCACCCCGAGCGCCGCGTACTCCGCGTCCACCAGCACCGCGGCCGCCTCGACGATGCTGCGCAGCGCCTGCTCCAGATCCAGCTCCCGGCCCACCGAGAGCACCGCTTCCAGCAGGCTGTGCACGCGGTCCCGGGTGCCCCGGGCAGCGTCCAACCGTGCCTGCAGCTCTTCCAGCAGCTCGTCGAGCCTCAGTTGAGGCAGCCGTACCCGGGCATCCTCGGGGCTTCCCACCCGCACTCCTCACCCTGACCATGCCGGACACCCACCGGTCCGATCATGTGCCACGGTAATGCCCGGCGAACCGAGGTGGAACCGGGAGGGCCCGATGACCCGACACGGCTCGCCTTCCGGGCGCGGTGCCGCCGCGCCGCGGATCACCCTGTGTGCTCGTCCGTCCCCGCCCTTCGGGTGATACGGCGTCCGGTGACGGCGTACGGCTGGATACGGACCCACACGTCACGCCGGCCTCCGGCCCACGGGGTGCTGTGCGCCCGCCCCGCGAGGCGCTGCGCCTCACCGAGGTCGGTGACCATGCGCGCGTGACCGCGCACCAGCACGCTCCAGCCCTCGCTGAAGGCGTCGTCGATGCGGTCGACCTCGAAGGCCACCGGGCAGCCGACCGCCAGGTACGGTGTCGCGCCCCGCGCGGTCCGGAAGACGATCATGCCGTCGACGACGCTGTAGTTGACGGGCACGATCACCGGCGCCTGGGCGGTGGGCACAGCGAGCCTGCCCACGCCGTGCGTCGCGAGCAGGTCGCCGCACTCGGTCCTGGTCAGCTCGGTGAACTCGGGCGCGTGTCCGGCCCGCCCCGGACCGGGCGGGAGATCGGCGTCGCCGCCGGTGAGGGCCGACACCGTGGTCTGCAGGACCCCCGCCAGGCTGTGCAGGGTGCCCTGGCCCGGCGCGGCTCCGGGGTGCCGCTCCAGGTGCGCCAGATAGCTGGGGGCCATGCCGGCCCGGGCGGCCGTCTCCCGCAACGACAGTCCGAGCTCGGCGCGCCGTGCGGCGAGCCTGCGGCCCAGGTCACCGGCGGGCGGCCCTTCCGTCACGGGCGCCGATTCCTGTTCGGCCATGGCCGTCACGTCCTCTACGAGCGGGTCAGTTCGTGGGCGATCCCCGCCGCCCAGGTCTCGATCGCGCCGAAGTCCCGGAAGTCGCCGCCCTTTCCGGAGCGCAGGATCATCCCGGCCACCCGGCCCTTGGCGCCCTCTTCCAGACGTCCGCCGAACGTGATGTGCTCCCGGACATCCAGCCGGGCCATCGCCCGCCGCACGCCCCGTACGGGCGGTATGTCCCGCTCGGAGGCCGAGGCGTCCAGCGGGCCGCTGCTGAAGAACCACACCGGGCGCTCGGCCAGCGTCCGGCGGTGGCGCCGGACGAACCGACGGGCGTCCTTGTGCCAGCGTCCGGCGTACAGCGCGCCGCCGACCACCACGGCGTCGTACGACGCCACACTCGCCACGTTCCGCGCCGGGCGCGCCTCGACGGACAGCCCGTCCTTGCTCAGGACGGCGGCCACCGCCTCGGCGATCTCCGCCGTCGAACCGTTGGTCGTCCCGTAGGTGACCAGCACCTTGTCGGCCATGGCGGTTCGCCTCCTTCGTGATCGCTCTCCCTCGGGTCCGACGGCACGCGTCGCACGACACGTCCCGACCCTTCGATCGTCGCGCGGCTCGGCGGGGACGGCATGGGCTGTCCGGGACCGGATCCGGGGCCGGTCGGCCCCCCGCGGCCCCGATGGTCCCGCCCGCATCCCGTGCCGGGTACCGTGCGTCCATGGCCGGCAACAAGGCGGCGGAGCTGCCGCGCAAGGTGTACGAGAAGGAACTGCTGCGTCTGCAGGCGGAGTTGGTGAGGCTCCAGGAGTGGGTGCGGGCGAACGGCACCCGGCTGGTGGTGGTCTTCGAGGGGCGGGACGCGGCCGGCAAGGGCGGCACGATCAAGCGGGTGTCCGAGCATCTGAACCCGCGCGTGGCCCGGATCGCGGCGCTGCCGAAGCCGACCGAGCGCGAGCGCACCCAGTGGTACTTCCAGCGGTACGTCGAGCATCTGCCGGCCGCCGGCGAGATCGTGCTGTTCGACCGGTCCTGGTACAACCGCGCCGGCGTCGAGCACGTGATGGGCTTCTGCACCAAGGAGGAGCACCAGCTCTTCCTCCGCCAGTGCCCGATCTTCGAGCGGATGCTGGTCGAGGACGGCATCCTGCTGCGCAAGTACTGGTTCTCGGTGAGCGACACCGAGCAGCAGGAACGGTTCCGGCGCCGTCTGGAGGACCCGCTGCGACGCTGGAAGCTGTCGCCGATGGACCTGCAGTCCATCACCCACTGGGAGGCTTACTCCCGGGCGAAGGACGAGATGCTGGTCCACACCGACATCTCCGAGGCGCCCTGGTACGTCGTCGAGAGCGACGACAAGCGCAAGGCCCGGCTGAACATGATCGCCCACCTGCTGTCGTCCGTCCCGTACCGCGAGGTGCCGCCGCCCGTCCTGGAGCTGCCGGAACGGCCCGCGTCGACGGGCTACCAGCGCCCGCCGCGCGATCTGCAGACGTACGTCCCCGACCACGCGGCGGGTCTCTGAGAGCCTGTGCCATATCCCCGGCCGGATCAGCGCGCGGCGTCATGGGGGTCCCACCTCTGGGGGAGCGTGCCAGGCGTCGCGCGCCCGGCCGGGGATACGACACAGGCTCTGAGCGCCGCTACGCCGGTTCGGGTACCACGGCGACCGGGCAGGTGGCCCGGTGCAGGACGCCGTGGGCGACCCGGCCGAGCTGGAGCCCCAGGTGCCCGTGGGTGCGCCGGGCGCCGACCACCAGCAGGCCGGCGTCGCGGGAGGCGTCCAGCAGGACGTCACGGGCGGGGCCCTCGACGGTACGGCGGTGCGGCTCGACGTCCGCCGGGATGTCCTGGAGGGCTTCCTCCAGCGCCTCGGCGGCCTGCTCCTCGTACCGGCGCGCGGGATTGCCGGTGAGCAGGGGATGCACCACGTTCTCCTTCGCCGGGCGGCGCCAGGCCCGTACGGCGTCCAGGGGCGCTCTGTGCAGCCTCGCCTCCTGTGCGGCGAAGCGCACCGCCGCCGAGTTCTTGCCCTCCTCGCCGACGCCGACCACGACACGGCCGCGCGTCCCGGCGGCGGAGTGGCTGCCGCGCACCACGATCACCGGGCAGTGCGCGTGCGCGGCCACCGTGAGGCTGACGGACCCGAGGATCATCTCCACGATGCTGCCGCGGCCCTGGGTGCCGACCACCAGCGCGCAGGCGTTGCGTCCCTCCCGCACCAGCACGTACCCGGGTTCCTCGGGCACCACCTCGGCCGAGACCTTCAGGCCGGGCCTGCCCTCGCGGGCCCGGCGGGCCGCCACCGCCACGATGTCGTCGGCGCGGACCTCCTCGGAGGGCTTGTGGTCCCCGGCGAGCGCGGTGCCCTCGTAGCGCTCCCAGAGGGAGGCGTACACGACCCGTAGCGGCACTCCGCGCAGCGCGGCCTCGTCGGCCGCCCAGTCCACGGCGTGCAGTCCGTGCTCGGAGCCGTCCACGCCGACGACCACCGGCAGTTCGTCACCGGCCCGCTCCCACGAGCCGATCACGGTCGTTGCCTTCATCATGGGGTGGACTCCTCGAAATGGCCGGTCAGTCGTGGGGGACGACGGCGACGGGGACGGTGGCGTGGTGCAGGACGGCGTGGGTGACGTGCCCGATGTGGGTGCCGATCGGGTTGCGGCGGGTACGCCGGCCGACGACGACCAGGGAGGCCTCGTGGGAGGCGTCCACGAGATGGACCGCGGGGCTGCCGTAGTGGGTGACCTCGACGATCTCCACGCCCGGGAACCTGGCCCGCCAGGGGCTGAGCACCTTGGCGAGCTCCTCCGCGGCGGTGAGGGCCAGTGCCTCGTGCAGCGCGGGGTTGGCGGGGGTGGCGTAGGCGTAGTACGGGGGCGGGTTCCATGCGTGGACGACCCGCAGCGAGGTCTCCCGGCGCAGGGCCGCGTCGAAGGCGAACTCGATCAGCGTGTCGTCCGGGTGCGCGGTGTCCAGCCCGAGGACCACGGGCCGGAACGGTGTCGCGGCGGACGGGATGCCCGCCGGGTCCGCCTCGTGCTCGTCGGCGGCCTGCTCCAGCGCGCGGACCAGCACCGCCGGGCGCTCGGTGTGCGCGACGACGGCCAGGCCGACCGAGCCGACCATGAAGCCGCCGACCCCGCCGAGACCGCGCGAGCCGAGGACGAGCAGCTCGGCGTCCTTCGCCGCCTCCACGAGCACGTCGCCCGGGTGGCCGTGGAGCTGCTCGGTGATCACCTCGACATCGGGGTGACGCAGGGCGATGCCCTCGGCGGCCTCCCGCGGAATCCGCTCGGTCCAGTGCTGCTGGGTCTCCGTGCCGAGGAGCGGGGCCTGTGCCATCGGCTCGGGCACCGGCTCCCACACGTGGACGAGCTTCAGCGGCAGGCTGCGCAGTGTCGCCTCGCGGGCCGCCCACTCAGCGGCGGCCCGGCTCTCGCTCGAGCCGTCGAGGCCTACGGTGACAGTGCGGAGCATGATCTCCACCTCCTGGGGCAGGGGATCCGATTCCAGAGTTGTTTCTTCGGGGCGGGGGCGGCAAGGGCCACTGGTCCCGGCCGACGGCCGACCGGCCCCGGTGACGGCTTCGCGTCGTCAGTCGTGCGGTACCACGGCGACCGGTGCCGAGGCGTGCTGCAGGACCGCGTGCGTCACCGGGCCGATACGGCCGCCGACCGGGGCGTGGCGCTGCTCGCGGCCCACGACGACCAGCGCGGCGTCCCGTGAGGCGTGGACGAGATGGCGGCCGGCGCCGCCGATGACCGCCTGCTCGCTGATCTCCACGCCGGGGAACTTGTCCCGCCACGGCCGCAGTGCCTCGCTCAGGCCGTTCCGCGCCTCCTGGGCCAGTTCGGCGTTGAGGCCCGAGTCGAGGGCGGCGCCGTAGCCGTAGACGGCCGCGGGGTTCCAGCCGTGGACGACGCGCAGGCCGGACGCGCGGCGGCGGGCGGCCTCGAAGGCGAACTCGAGGACGGCGTCGGCCGGGTTCTCCAGGTCCAGGCCGAGCACGACGTCGCGGTACGGCGTGGTGTCCGAGGCGGCTCCGCCGGCGTCCGGCAGATGCTCGTCCTCGGCCCGCTCACCGGCCCGGACGAGGACCACGGGCCGCTCGGTGCGCGCCACGACGGCGAGGGCGACGGAGCCGACCAGGAAGCCGGTGACCGTGCCGAGGCCACGGGACCCCAGCACCAGCAGGTCGGAGTGCTCGGCGGCGGACAGCAGGGCGGGCACGGCCTCCTGCCGGGTCTCCTCGGCGGTGATCCGCAGATCGGGGCGGCGCAGCGCGAGCCGGGACTCCGTCTCCCGGAGCAGGTGCGCGGCCCATGCGCGCTGCGCGGCGAGCACACCGGGGGCGGAGATGCCGCCGAGCGGCGCGTACACGGGGACCACCGGCTCCTCGGCGTGGACGAGCCGCAGGAGCGCCTCCTGCTGCGCCGCTTCACGGGCGGCCCAGTCCGCGGCGGCGAGACTCTCGGGCGAGCCGTCGAGACCGACGGTGATGACGGGCATGTGCGGACCTCCTTGGGGGATGCATCACCAGTCTCCGGGCGCCGCATCCGCCACAGCAGGGGCCTGAGGTCCTTTCCGAGGGCCGAACGTCCCTACGGAACAGCATCGGTGACGGCCCGTCAGTCCAGTGGGAGGCGGGCGAGGGAGCCCGGCTCGGGGATGTGGATCCAGCCCTCGGTGCGGGCGAGTACGGCGTCCTCGGCGGTGGGCCGGGCAGTGAGGGCCAAGCTGATCGCCCGGGCGGCCAGCGAGGCGACGAGCGCGTCGTAGGCGTCCCGGTCGGCGGCGTACATCCGCCGCGCCTCGTCGGGGAGGTGCAGCCAGGGTGCGGCGGCGGTCAGTTCGTCCACCGTGCCGAGGGTCAGGCCCCACTGGTGCCGGGCGGCGGCAGGGTACACCTCGGCCACCCGGCCGGCTCCCGTGCGGTCCACCGGGTGGCCGAGGCGGGCCAGCCGTGCCTGGAGGCGGGCCCAGCGGGCGGCGACGGAGCCGAGCTTGTCGAAGGAGACCGACAGCGGGAAGCGCGGTGCGTGGCGGGCGACGAGCAGATCGGTGCGCCGGTAGCGCAGGGACCGTAGATCGTCGTCACCCTCGGCGTCACGGCCCGGCCAGTCGGGGTGCGGCGCGGCGTGGGCCGCCATCGCCTCGACGAACGCGACGGGCCAGCCGAACGGGCAGTCCACCCCGGCCCGGTCCCGCTCCCGGAGGGCGGTGAGCAGCTCCAGCAGCCGTTCGTCCGTGCAGCGCAGGATCGGGGGATGGACGACGGCCCGCTCCCCGGACCAGTCGATCACGGAGGCGGCGGTACGACGGGGGCGCGCGGAGAGGTCCACGCCGAGGGTGCGCATGCCGTCAGGATGCCCGGTCTGGCGCCGGGCCGACCGGCCCGGGCGGGGTGCCGGACGGCCCCTGGTCCGCCGGCCGGCACCGGGATCACGCTGGGCGTGGCAGTTCCCGCACACCAGAGCGGGCCCGATCGGATCAGAGCAGAACGAACCAGAACAGAGCAGGCCAGAGCAGACCAGACCGGAGGCACGCCATGATCGACATCCCCGCGCCCAGCATGCTGCGCGCCCTCCCCGCCGAGCACCGCGAGCGGCTCCTGCGGGTCGCCCGCGAGGTGTCCTTCCCGCAGGGGACGCGTCTGTTCGAGGAGGGCGGCCGGGCCGACCGGTTCTGGATCGTCCGTACGGGCACGGTCGACCTCGACCTGCGTGTGCCCGGCCGCCGCCCGGCCGTCATCGAGTCCCTGCGGCACAACGAACTCGTCGGCTGGTCCTGGCTGTTCACCCCCCACGTCTGGCACCTGGGCGCGGAGGCGGCGACGCCGGTACGGGCGTACGAGTTCGACGCCACGGCCGTCCGCACGATGTGCGAGGAGGACCCGGTCCTGGGCCGGGCCGTCGGCCAGTGGGTCGGTGACGTGCTCGCCCACCGGCTGCGCTCCACCCGGACCCGGCTCCTCGACCTGTACGCCCCGTGGGGCGCCGGCCGCGCCGTCTGATCCCGAGACCGAAACCGTCCGCTCACGAACCCGGCGTACCCGGTTCAGTGCGAGCGGGCGACGGCCGGCCGGCGGGTGAGCGCGTGCCGTACGCCGGTCCCGGTGAAGGTGAGTGCCGCCGCCGCGACCACGCCCAGCAGGATCAGACCGATCGCGTACGAGCCGTAGGCGCCGCAGAGGGAGCCCATCACCAGGGGCGGTACGAAGCCGCCGAGGCCGCCGGCGGCGCCCACGATGCCGGTGACCGAGCCGCCCTTGTCGGCCGGGGCCAGCGGTCCCTGTCACCGGGCGGACGGTCCCGGGTGCGGCGCCGGACGTCCCCGATCCGCGTCCCGCGCCCAGAACGGGCCGACCGGCCCTACCCGCGTCCCCCGGCGCGACCGACCATGGAGGGATGGTTCAGAACGATGCCTTTCGCTCACTCGACCGGCAGGAGTGCCTCCGCCTGCTGGCGAAGGTGCCGGTCGGCCGTGTCGTGTACACCCGACACGCGCTGCCCGCGGTCCTCCCGGTCAACTTCACCCTCGACGCGGACGCCTCCGTCGTGCTGCGCACGTCGGCCGCCTCCGACCTGGTCCGCGCGATAGACGGCGTCGTGGTCGCCTTCGAGGCGGACGAGTGGCACGCGGCGACCCAGTCCGGCTGGAGCGTCGTCGTCACGGGGCAGGCGGCCGTGGTGACCGACCCGGCCGAGCACGAGCGCCTGTCCGAGAGCGGTCCCACCTCCTGGATGCCGATCCAGGACGGGGTCTTCGTACGGATCGAGCCGGGGATGGTCACGGGACGCGAGGTGATCGGGGCCCGGGACAGCGCCTGAGCGCGCCGGGGCCCCGCCTGGGTTCCCTTGGGCCACGACCCCTCGGGCCGCCTCTGCCGGGGGGCGGTCAGTGCCCCTTCTCGCGGAGCCGGTCCTGGGCCTGGGTGGCGATCACGGCGGCCTGGATGCGCCGTTCCACGCCGAGCTTGGCGAGCAGCCGGGAGATGTGGTTCTTGACCGTCTTCTCGGCCAGATACAGCCGCTGTCCGATCTGGCGGTTGGTCAGCCCCTCACCGATCAGGGCCAGGATCTCCCGTTCCCGCTCCGTCAGGCCCGGCAGGGCGTCCGGCTCGGGCTCCGGCTCCTGGCCCTGACGCAGCCGGGCCATGAGCCGGGTGGTGGCGCTGGGGTCGAGCAGCGACTGCCCGGCGGCGACCGTACGGACCGCCGAGACGAGATCCGTGCCCTGGATCTGCTTCAGCACATAGCCCGAGGCGCCGGCCATGATCGAGTCGAGCAGCGCCTCCTCGTCGTCGAACGAGGTCAGCATCAGGCAGGCCAGTTCCGGCATGCTCGAACGCAGCTCACGGCACACGGTCACACCGTCGCCGTCCGGCAGCCTTACGTCGAGAACGGCCACCTGCGGGCGCAGCGCGGGCACCCGGACGAGGGCCTGCTCGACCGTGCCCGCCTCGCCGACCACGGTGAGGTCCGGCTCGTCGTTCAGCAGGTCGCGCACCCCGCGCCGCACCACCTCGTGGTCGTCCAGCAGGAAGACCCGGATCGGGCTGTCGGGGCCGGGCCGCTCGCCGTCCGCCATCGAATGCTCCTCGTTCGGTCGTGCCATCTGACTTCCGGGCCGGAGCGCCTTCCCCTCACGAGGGGCGTGACCGGTCGTTGCCCTATGCAGATCTTGCTCCATCCGGGGCCGAAGAGCCAGGGCCGGTCGACCCTACTGCACGAGGGTCCCTGGGCCGAAAGGCGGTCGTGTCCCGCCGTAGGGCCCTGCGGCCGGGATCACCGCCGGGCCGATGCTCCCGAGTCGACGGGGCCATTGGTCCCCCTGTTCGGCCCGGGCACCCGCCCCGACACGCTCCTGGACCGGATCGCGCACTTGCATCCCGGCACGGCGACGCGGAGCGTCGCGACGTCTGGTCCGGGCGCGGGGCGCCCACGGCTGATCAGCCCGGGGCAGTCCTGGCGAACATGTGTGCCCGCGGTCGCTGGTGCGGGTGGCGGTGGCG
Source organism: Streptomyces sp. T028 (assembly GCF_048159505.1). Taxonomy (NCBI): domain Bacteria; kingdom Bacillati; phylum Actinomycetota; class Actinomycetes; order Kitasatosporales; family Streptomycetaceae; genus Streptomyces; species Streptomyces sp. T028. Next base: position 693 of record NZ_JBLRVZ010000052.1, on the reverse strand, counting down.
GTGGCGTAATCGGGGTACAGGTGTGCGTTGTTCGCGCATACGGTCTTGGTGTGCGGGGGCGGAACGCCGGCCGTGACGTGGGTCGGGAAGGGAGGCAGGGCGTATGACAGCCACCGTGGCGATGGAACCGGGCGTGGTCGGCGGGCACGCCCGCTACACCTTCCGGCTCCGGGTGTCCGCCACGGCCCGGGTAGCGCTGGAGGCGGAGTGGGGGCGCTGCCGTTGGATCTGGAACGAGTGCNTCGGGAAGGGAGGCAGGGCGTATGACAGCCACCGTGGCGATGGAACCGGGCGTGGTCGGCGGGCACGCCCGCTACACCTTCCGGCTCCGGGTGTCCGCCACGGCCCGGGTAGCGCTGGAGGCGGAGTGGGGGCGCTGCCGTTGGATCTGGAACGAGTGCGTGGCCAAGTCCAGGGCGGTCCACCTGCACAACAAGACACACCCGCACGACAGGCGGACATGCGGTCCCGCACAGCTCGACAAGATGCTGACCGAGGCCCGCGCCCGCACTCCGTGGCTGGCCCAGGGCTCCTCGGTGCCGCAGCAGCAGATCATCCGCGACTTCGGCAAGTCTCGTACGAAGGCACAGAAGGACATCAGGGACCGGCTGCCGATGCACCGCCGCGCCGGGATGCCCGGGCACAAGAAGAAGCGCGAGGCCCTGCCCACGCTGAACTACACCAAGCGTGGAT
>NZ_JBLRVZ010000051.1:0-70216 GCF_048159505.1 Streptomyces sp. T028 | reverse complement strand
CCACCTGCACGCCCACGCCACCCCACCACGGTGGGCACAACCCGTGCCAGACACTACGTCTTGCATAGGATCGCTTAGCTGATTAGAGACGCTGGTCCCACCGATGACGACGGCGGTGATGCTCTCCAGATTCGCCGTCTGGTACGCGTTGGGGTCGGCGTTGGGGATGCGGCCGAGAGCCTGCCAGGCGGCGATGCCGTAGAGGAGACCGGCGGTGACGTAGACCGACAGGATCGTGCGCCGGACGTTGATGCCGGTCAGGCGGGCGGACTCGGGTGGCGTTGCCGACGGCGTAGATGTGCCGGCCCCAGCCCGTCTTGGTGAGCACGTACCAGAAGAACGCGTACAGACCCAGGAGCAGGAACGTCCCCCAGGTGACGAATACGCCGCCGGGTTCGACGCCGCGGCCCCAGAAGCCGAGCAGATCGCTGGTCACCGGATAGCTGCGGGAATCGGAGTAGGGCCTGCTCGTGGCGTAGATGACGCTCAGTGCGCCGAGGGTGACGATGAAGGGCGGCAGGCCCAGCCGGGCACGCCAGCTCGACGCACTGGGCATCCGTGTTCCCGACGTGCGTGCTCCGGTCGCCTCCCTGTCCGCGGGCCAGCGGCAGACCGTGGCGATCTCCCGCGCACTTCTGGGCCGGCCAAAGGCCCTCCTCCTGGACGAGCCCACCGCGGCGCTGGGCCTGCCTCAGACCGGCCATGTCCTCGACCTCGTCGACGAGCTCCGCGAAGAGGGCATCGGGGTGATTCTCATCAGCCACAACCTGGGAGACGTCAAGGCTGTGGCGGACGAGGCGGCGGTGCTGCGGCTGGGCCGCAACAACGGCTTCTTCCATGTGCCGACCACAGCGCAGGACAGGATCGTCTCCTCCATCGTGGGTGCCACGAGCAACGACTGACTGCCGGGCACCGCGCGGCGCACAAGCGCGGGCGGGCCGAGTGGTACCGGTCGCATGTGACGTTGGGGCATGCAGGTGCGCTGGGTACTGCGGGCTGTCTGTGCGAAGGCTGTGGTCCAAGTCGCGGGAGTGAACGGCGAACGTCGCTCTCGACAGCGCGCGCTCGCACGGCGAACCCATGGAACCGGCCGGGATCAACGCCTTTTCACACGGGGAGACATGTGACATCTGGACAGGGAAGAAGCCGCTCGTCGCGACGCGACCACCGCATCGCCACCGCGACCGCCCTCGCGCTCGCCGCACTGACAGGCGGCCTGCTGGTCCCCACCGTCGCGGGCAGCGCCTTCGCGGCGACCGGCGATCGTGCCTCGGTGTCGGGCCGCTACGGGGACTTCAACGGCGACGGCTACGTCGACCTCGCCGCCTCCGCCCCCGACGCCACGGTCGACGGCCTGGCGGGTGCCGGGGCCGTCACCATCGCGTACGGTTCCGCGGACGCGGCGGGCGCCACCCAGGCCGAGCGGGTCACGATCAGCCAGAACACCCAAACCGTCGGCGGCCAGGCGGAGACCGGTGACCACTTCGGATTCTCCGTGGCCATCGCCGACTTCAACAACGACGGCTTCGCCGATCTCGCCACCGGTACCCCGGGCGAGGACGTCGAGGACGACCAGGACGCCGGCATCGTCCAGATCCTCTGGGGCTCGCGCGACGGTCTGCGGGGCAGCGCCACGCTCGACGATCCCACGAACTCCGACCAGGACGCCCACGGGCGGACCCTCGCCGCGGGTGACTTCAACGGCGACGGCAAGGACGACCTGGCCGCCGGCAACACCTCGGCCCAGGCCTGGCTGTACGCGGGCGGTATCACCAACGACGGTACCGACAGCGGTACTTACCCGGTGGGCAACCTGAACGCCTGGGGAGGCGAGGTCGTGGCCCTCACCGCCGGTGACGTCACCGGAGACGGCGCGGACGACCTGCTGGTCAACCATCGCGACCTCTACCGGAGCGGCGCAGACGCGAGCACCCTGGGCCTCCAGCCGCCGGTCGATGTCGCGGGCGGCCGCGACCTGTACTCCTCGGTCTTCGCGGACTTCGACAACGACGGCTACGGGGATGTCGTCGTCGGTCGTGCGGGTGGCCACGGTGGCGAGATCACCTGGATCCCGGGCCGCCCCGTTTCCCAGACCGACCCCACCTGGACGCTGGACTGGGACAGGAGCGCCACCCTCGATCAGGGCGCTTTCGACACACCGGGTGAGAACGGCCTGTACGACCAGTACGGCGCCGGACTCGCCGCGGGTGACATCAACGGCGACGGCTACGACGATCTCGCCGTCGGCGATCCGAACGAGGACACCGACGACGGCACCGGCACCGGCACCGTCGCCGACGCCGGGCACGTGACCGTCATGTACGGGGGCTCCATCGGGCTCACGACCACCAACCGTCAGGTCTTCGACCAGGGCACCGAGGGCGTACCGGGCGACAACGAGGCCGGCGACGGCTTCGGCTCCCGGCTGCTGCTCAGCGACCTCGACGCCGACGGCAGGAAGGACCTGACCATCGCGGCGCTCGGCGAGGACGGCGGAAGCGGCTCGCTCACCACGCTCCTCGGCACGGACAGCACCCTCACGGTCACCGGGGCGCGCAGCCTGACCCCGACGTCCTACCTCCTGTCGACCGACGGCGGGCCGCACCTCGGCAGCAGCCTCCAGGGGCATCCGCCGATAACGCCCCGGCCACTTCCCGAGGCCGGATAGGAACACCCCCGCTGAAGCCGGCCGTGGTCGGCTTCAGCGGGGGTGTTCAGTGGTGGCCGTGTGCGACGGCGTGGCCCTTGCCGCGGCCGATCATCCACTTGTTGACCGGGGTGGTGATCAGGAAGGCGACCGCGAATCCGCCCAGCAGGGCCGACCAGAACAGCCCGTCGGACAGCTGGGCGTCCATCGCTCCCGGGGTGATCGCGACGACGGCGTTGTCGACCAGCTCCATCACCGCGATCGAGACGGTGTCGGCGGCCAGCGCGACCTTGATCGCGGACCTGATGTCCAGGCCGGCCCGGAGAACCGCGAACAGCGTGAGCGAGTAACCGAACAGGAACGCCAGCACGATCGCGAGGATCATGGTGGGCGCGTTGCCCCACATCAGCGCGGTGCCGATGACCATGCCGAGGATCTCGCCGATCGCGCAGCCGGTCAGACAGTGCAGCGTCGCCTTCGCCGCCATGGCCCAGGACGCCCCCGCGTGAGCACCGTGGCCCTCGTGGTCGACGGCGTCGTGCGTGGTGTCGGTGTGCTGAGCGCTGTGGTCCATGACCTTCATCCCCAATTCCCGTCCGGTGTGCCCCGGTCGTAGAGCTCACGGTCGTAGAGCTCACGGTCGTAGAGCTCACGGTCACGAAGATATACCCCTGGGGGGTATGCATCAAGGGTGTTGCCGAGTCGCGGGAGCATTGCCTGCTCCGCGGTAATCCGCGCCCGTGCGGGCCCGTACGGCCGCAGTCTCGTCGTGTCCCGACATCGCGCCGTGGCGCGCCCCGAACGACGGGAGTTCCCATGCCATCGCTGCCCTCATCGCCCTCATCGCCCTCATCGCCCTCATCGCCCTCATCGCCCTCATCGCCCTTCTTGGACTCGCTCTCCGCCGAACTCGCCGCCCTGCGGCCCCGCATGGAGGCCGTCAGCCTCGCCATCCACGCCCGGCCGGAGCTGAAGTTCGACGAGTTCCACGCCCAGCAGGTGCTGACCCGCTGGCTCGCGGAGGAGGGGTTCACGGTCACGTCCGGCGCGGGCGGGCTCGACACCGCCTTCGTGGCGACGCACCACGGGCCGGAGCCCGGGCCGTACGTCGCCGTCCTCGCGGAGTACGACGCGCTGCCCGGCGTCGGTCACGGCTGCGGCCACAACCTGATCGCGGCCGGGGCCGCGGCGGCCGCGGTCGCCGTCGTACGCGCTCTGCCCGCGCACCCGGGAACCGTCGCGGTCATCGGCACGCCCGGTGAGGAGATGGGCGGCGCGGGCAAGATCAGGCTGGCCGAGGCGGGTGTCTTCGACGGGGTGGACGCGGCCGTGATGTTCCACCCGGGGGACCGCTGGCTGACCGGGCGGCCCGGGCTCGCGGCGGCCCATCTGCGGGTCGCGTTCACCGGGCTCGGCGCGCACGCCTCCGTGTCACCGTGGCAGGGGCGCAGCGCGCTGGCCGCCGCGCAGCTCTTCCTCAATGCCCTGGACGCGATGCGGCAGTTCGTGCCGCCGACCGTCCGGCTGCACGGGATCGTCTCGGACGGCGGCCAGGCGCCGAACGTGGTGCCCGCCCGGGCCGCCGTGGACCTGTACGTACGGGACCGTACCGCCGTGTCGACGAAGGCGCTGGTGGAGCGGGTGCGGGCCGCCGCGGCGGGGGCGGCGCTCGCCACGCAGACGGAGGCGGAGGTGTCCGAGACCGGGCCGCTGTACGCGGAGCGGCGCAACAACGCCGTGCTCGCCGAGCTGTTCGGGGACGCGGTGCGCACGCTCGGCGCGGACATCGGGCCGTGCGACCCCGACGCCCCCGCCGGCTCCTCCGACATCGGCAACCTCTCGCAGCTGCTGCCGGTCATCCACCCGTACGTCCAGATCGCCGACGCCGGTACGCCCGCCCACTCCGACGCGATGCGCGAGGCCGCGGCGACACCCCTGGCCCACGACCGCACGCAGACCGCGGCGACCGGGCTGGCGGACGTGGTCGCCCAACTGCTCACGGAACCAGGCGTGTTGGCGGCCGCGCGGGCCGAGTTCGAGGACGTGTCGGTGTGAGCCCGTACACTTCCGATCATGTCGGTCGTGATCGTCCTGGAAGGGGCAGGCCCCGACCGCTTCACGGTGGCCGTGTCCCCGCTCGCGGAACTCGCGGCGAGCCTGCACGTACTGACGGAGTACTCCCACCACGCCGAGCACGCCTCCTGGGCCGAGCGGACCACGAGCGCCGCCCCGCCCGAATTCCGCGCCGGGTTGCGGAGGTTCGCGCCACTGTGGACGGCACTGCGCTGGCGCGGGTTCTATCCGGGCCTGGAGGCGCCCCTGACCACCCTGCCTGCGGACCGTTACGCCGAGACGACCGCGTACACCTGCGCCAGCGGCTACCGCGCCTTCGACTTCGGCCGTGTGCTCCACGACCCGGCGCAGGCACGTGTGCTGCGGCAGGCCGCCTCCGGGCTCCCGGAGCCGCACTCCGCCCTGGCCGAGGATCTGCTGCGCGACCCGGAAGCGCTGCGCGCGGACGTCCTCGGCTTCCTCGACCTGTGCCGCCGTGTCTTCTTCGACGAGCTGTGGGCCGGGACCGAGCCCGTCCTGGCGCGGGCCGCGCACCGGATGCGGCAGCGGCTCGCGGACGAGGGGCCCACGGCCGCCCTGCTCTCGCTCAGCCCGTCGAGCGTCCGCCTGGACAACCCCGCGCGGGTCGTCCTCGACAAGGTGCACCACGGGGTGGTCAGCCCGGCCCGTACGCCGCTGCTGCTGATCCCCACCCGGTACGGCGCCCCGCACCTGCTGGTCAAGGACGAGCCGGGGCTGCCGCCGATCGTGCACTACCCCGTCGACGCCCCGGAGATCGGCGTCACCCTGGCCCGCAGCCGCATGCTGGCGCTCACCGACCCGCACCGGGTGCGGCTGTGCCGGCTCATCGCCCGGCAGGCCATGACCACCGCCGACCTGGCGGACCGGCTGTCGATGACCCGCCCGCAGGTCTCCCGCCATCTGCGCACCCTGCGCGACCTGGGGCTGGTCCGCGTGGAACGCAACGGCCGCTACGTGCACTACGGCCTCGACCTCGCCGCCGTCGAACGCATCGGACGGGACGTGGCCACGGCACTGCAGTACTGACCCGCACCACCGAAGGAACCGGAAGGAAGCTGTGTCCCGTCGTACGAACTCGTCCTGCCTGGGCAGCGCCGTCAAGGGCTACGCGCTGCTGAACCTGTGGGTCCTGGCCGGCTACGCCCTGGCGCTGCCGGTCACCGTGCCCGACCTGATGGCCTCCCAGCAGCCCCCGCAGGAGGTGCACGGCTTCGGCCAGTACGCCGTCCTCTACGGCATACCCGTCGCGGCCGCCGCGGCCGTGACGGCGTACACGTGCCGGACCCGCCCCTGCCCGCCGTGGGTCTTCCTCGCCCGTACGGCGGTCGTCGTCGCCCTGGCCCAGACCGCGGCCCGCTGGGCCGCGACCCGATTCGACTCGCCCGACTGGAGCTCACGCTCCCTGGCCCTGAGCGGGGCGGCCGGCCTCGCCGCACTCCTCTGCCACCAGACGGCACGGTGGTGGGACAACGGCGGCCTCAACCACGGCCGCCGCCGCCCGGCCGCGGGCGAGATCTGGCACGCCCTGGTCCCCTTCCGGGAGTCGGACGGTGAACTGCCCCACTACTGCGTGGTCATGAGACCCCGCCTCCGCCATGTCGAAGTACTCCAGATCACCAGCCAGAACAAGGACGACCGCGCCGACCACATCCGCATCCCCAACGACGGCTGGGACTTCACCTCCGGCAGAGACCACTGGGACGAGACCGGCCTTCCCCCACGGCACGTACCGTACGAGAAGTTCACGAAGGCCAGACCCCAGGGACGCTGCCCGAAACCCACGTGGAAACAACTCCGCGCCGGCCGCGGCGTGCGCGGTGCGGGTGTTCTGCCGGTGCCCAGGTAGACCTGCAGACCTGCAGACCTGCAGACCTCTCGGCCGGTCAGGCGGGCCCGTCCGGGCTTCGGGAGAAGGCCGTGTCGCCGGCCATCGCCACGATCGCGTCCTTGACGAGCAGCACTCGCGGCGGGGTGCCCTGTGCCTTGTCCCCGGGGTCGTCCAGTGCGGAGGTGCGCCACACCTCCGCTCCGGTGCGGCTGTCCAGCGCCAGCAGGCGGCCGAAGCGGTTGGAGAAATAGACCCGCCTGTACGTCGCCGACACCGCGGGCGCGGACAGACTCTCCACGTCCGTCGCCTTCTGCCACAGCTGTCTGCCGCTGTCCGCCGACACCGCGGTGACCGACCCGTTGGACCGGACGAAGTAGACGACGCCGTCCACAAGGGTGGCCGCGCCGCTCAGCGGACGTGCCAGCGGTATGCGTTCGACCTCCCTGGTTTCCGGGTCCACTCGCAGCACCGCGTTGTACGGCCGTTCGTACCCGGCTTCGTACACGTCCTTCGCGGTCTGGGGGGCGAGGAACACGGGTTGCCCGCCGACAGCACCGAGAGCTTCCGCCTTCTGGGGCAGTGTGGCGGTTTCGGTCAGGCTGTCGGGTTCGAGCTTCATCAATTCGACCGGGGCCTGGCCGGGCTCGGTGCCGGCCGAGCACAGGGCGTAGGGGACGCCGCCCAGCGCCGACGGAGTGCAGTACTCGTCCAGCGAAGGCGCCTGCCACAGTTCCTTGCCGGAATACCCGTAGGCGACGAACGACGAGTAGTCGGGAGACAGGGTCAGCAGTCCGCCGTCGTACAGGACCGCGTCCTCGGTCCCGTTGATGTCGCGCTGCCACTGCCGCTGCCCGGTGTCGGCGTCGAGGGCCACGACGCGCCTGGTCGTGTCGTCCGGATCCTCGTACACGTAGACCAGCCCGTCGTGAACGCCGATCGGCTGCACTCCCTGAGGACGGGTGCCGGTCCGCCACAGGGTGCGGCCGGAGGCCGCGTCGATCCGGGCGGCCGTGAAGCCCGTACCGCCGCAGAACAGGGCGCTTCCCTCCGACACGCAGCCAGGGCTCTGGTAGTCGAGAGGGGCACCCTTCACGTCGTACCGCAGCTCCTTCTGCCACGGCCGCCAGCCGTCGGGCAGCGACGCGGCACGGGCGGAGGCCGTGGTGGTGGCGTCGGAGGCGTCGGTCGGGGCGGTGGCCTGGGAGGCGGTGGTCGTGTCCCGGCTCGACACGAAGACACCCACCCCGACACTCAGCCCCGTCACGGCCAGCGCCGTGCCGAGGCCGGTGAGCAGCATCCGGGTTCGGCGTCCCCGCCCGGTGCCGGTCGTGGTGCCCGCGGAGGTGGTGGCCGCGCCACGAGGAGTGGGGCGGGGCCGGGGTTTCGCGGACCCCCCGGCCTTCGGGGGCGCGGTGGCGTCGGATTCCGGCAGTGCCTGGAGCATGCGATCCAGCTGCGCCAGTTCCGGCCGTGCGGCCGGGTCCTTGTCCAGGCAGCGTTCGACGATGCCCAGGAACGCTTCGGGCACCCCGTCGAGGTCCGGGGTCTCGTACATCACCTGATAGCCGGTCATGTACGGGGTGTCGGCGTCGAACGGTCCTGCGCCGACGGCCGCGAACACCAGCAGTGACCCCAGCGAGAACACGTCCGAGGCCGGGGTGACCTCTCGGGGAGAGGCCAGTTGTTCCGGCGACATGAAGGGCGGAGTGCCGATCACCCGCCCGGTCATGGTGAGGCTCTGGTTGTCGGAGGCGCGCGATATGCCGAAGTCGATGACGCGCGGCCCGTCGTCGGTCATCAGGACGTTGGCCGGTTTGAGATCCCGGTGCACCAGGCCCGCCCGGTGGATGTCGCGCAGCGCCTCGGTGAGCCCCAGCCCCAGAGTGCGCAGTTCCCGCTGGCTCAGCGGGCCGTTCTTCGCCACGACTTCGGCAAGGCTGAGTCCCGGCACGTAGAGCGTCGCCATCCAGGGCCGGTCGGCGTCCGGGTCGGCGTCCACGACAGGCGCGGTGAAGGCTCCGCTCACCCTGCGCGCTGCCGCGATCTCCTGCCGGAAGCGTGTGCGGAACTCCTCCTCCTGGGCGTAGGACCCGTGCACGAGCTTGACCGCGACCTGCCGTCCCGAGGCGGAGACTCCCAGATAGACGACTCCCATGCCGCCCGCCCCGAGCCGACCGAGGAGGGTGTACCCGCCTATGGACTCCGGGTCCCCAGTGCTCAGGGACGTCATCGCCGATCATCCTTCCCCAGCGCCGGCCTGCCTTACGGGGATCAGAGTAGGCCTACGTCCAGTGGGGTCACTTCCAGGTGGCCAGGTATGCCCGCGGTTCGGGCCGTCGTGCCGGGCGAGGTGGGGTCGTACGCCTGTCCGGTCCGGATCTGTGCTCCGTCCGTCTCCTGGATCAGCTCGGTCCGAGGATGATCGCCTGACCGCCGGCGGGGGCCATGGCCACGGTGAGAGCCGTCTGCGCGGTGACGGTCCGGGTGCTGACGACGACGGGGGTCTGGTAGGGGCTGGTGCCCGGGGTTCCGTCGGCGTGGATCGTCGCCGTGTAGGTGCCGGTGCCCAGGAAGGACAGCGGCAGCGACAGGGTCCGGGCCGTCTCGTTGGTCATCGCGCCGAGGTACCAGGTGGAGCCGCGTCGGCGGGCCACCGCGATGTACTGGCCGATCGATCCGGTGAGGGTGCGGCTCTCGTCCCAGGTGGTGGGGACGGCGTTGAACCAGGGCAGTCCGGGCCAGTTGGCGGTGTTGGTGTACTTGGACGGTTTGTCGTACCAGAAGAGGAAGTTGAGGGGCTGGTAGTACACCGCGGCCATCGCCATCTGGTGGGCGTTGGTCGTCTTGTTGCGGGACTGGCCGTAGCAGATCGTGTAGTCCAGGGGGCCGCCTATGTTGCGGGCGAAGGGCAGTGTGACGTTGTGGGTGGCCGTGGGGAAGTTCTCGTTGCCGCGGACGCCCTCCAGGCTGATGTAGTTGGGGTAGGTGCGCTCGTAGCCGAACGGCCGGACGTCGTCGTGCATGTCGATCAGCAGGCGGTGCTTGGCGGCGGTCTTGGCCCAGCCGGTGATCTGGTTGGTCATCGCCTGGGTGCCGTCGTTGAGGAAGCCGAGCTTGATGCCGGTCACGCCCCAGCTCTTGTACAGGGCGAAGAGGGAGTCCGCGTCGGACAGGGCGAGGCGGTTGACGTAGAGGAAGACCCCGATGCCCTTGCCCGTGGCGTAGGAGATGACGGACGGCAGGTCGATGGCGTCGATGGGCTTCGTCGCGTCCGGGGTGCTGAACTCGGGCCCGTACCAGCCGGCGTCGTACTCGACGTAGTCGATGCCGCGGGCCACGGCGAAGTCGACGCCCTCGATGCCGGCGGCGGTGGTGAGTTCGCAGCGGAAGACCTTGCCGGGCTTGATCCAGGAGGTGTCGGCAAGGGCGCTGGGGGAGGCCAGGTTGAGGACGAGTTCGGCGTTGTCGACGAGTTCGGCGTGGGTGGAGCCGATCACCACCGCGCGCCACGGGGTGGCGAACGGTGTGGTGACGGTGGAGGCGGTCGCGACCGGGCCGCTGCCCCGGGCGGTGTGCTCCATCAGGAAGGCGGAGAGGGCGGTCGGCTGTCCGGACACCGAACTGAGCATCAGCCGGGGGAAGTTCACCCGGGACGACTCACAGATGCAGGCGATGACGCCGCTGGACAGGGTGGCCGTCAGGGGCAGGTCGGTGAGGGGTCCCTGGTCCGTGCTGGAGGTGCCGGTGACCGGGATGGAGCCCGGCGCGACGGGGGTGTACTCGTTCTCGTCGCGTGCGCTGTAGACGGTGGTGCCGCCGGGGAAGACGAACGTCGTCAGTTCGTCGGCGATGGTGGCGGTGCCCGTGTCGAGCAGGACGTGGCGGAGCGCGACACCGGCGTTGTAGGCGCGGGCCTGGACGCTGAAGCGGATGCCGGAGACGTTGTCCCGGAGGTTCCAGCGCTGCTCCTGGTAGTGGTCGGTGACGGTCCCGTTGCGGCCGTAGACCGGGCTCCAGGTGGAGTTGAGGGTCCAGTGCTGGTTCTGGGTCACCGTGACGTCGGTGCCGAGAGTGGTGCCGTCGCTCAGCCCGATGCCGAGGGCCGAGGTGTCGATCACCTGGCTGCCGCCGCGCAGGACGGACCACTGGAGCGCTCCGCCGACCACGGACAGGGTGACGGACGTCCTGCCGTCGGGCGAGGTCGCCCTGACGGAGGCGTCCGCCGCGTAGGCGGGCCCCGTGGTCGCGAGCCCCGCCGCGGCCAACCCGAAGGTGACGGCCGTGCCCTTGAGCATTCCGCGGCGGGACAGTGCTCTGACGTGCTCGTCTCTCATGGGGCCCACCTCTCCTTTGAGGATCGTCGGTGCTCAGGCGCCGCGCTTGAACTGCTGGTTGGTGCCCGTGCCGCAGGTCCACTGGATGAGCTTGGCGTTGTCGGCGGTGGACTTGTCCGAAACGTCGAGGCACTTGCCGCTGAGACGGGAGACGAGGCGCACCCAGCCGTCACCGGCGTCCTGCAGCTGCCACTGCTGGTTGTTTCCGGTGCCGCAGGTCCACTGGATGATCGGGTTGCCGTTGGCGGTGGAGTTGTTGGCCACGTCCAGGCACTTGCCGCTGTGCCGGGCGACGAGCTGGACGTATCCGCTGCCCATGTCCTTGAACCACCACGACTGGTTCATGCCGCCGTTGCAGGTGTACTGGGTGATCTGCGTGCCGTCGTCCAGGGACTTGCTGGGGACGTCGAGGCACTTGTTGCTGTGGCGTGCGGTGACCGTCTCCCAGGGGCCGCCGACGCCGTCGACCTTCCCGGCCGCGGTGTCGATGGTGATCTGCGCGTACCAGTCCATGGTCATCGTGGTGTTCGTGGGGAACTCCAGCGGCAGCCAGACGTACTTGGAGGCGTTGACGTTCTGGCCGAAGGAGTTGCCCCACCGGTCGCCCATGTAGAGGTACTCGGTGCCCGCGGTGCCCTGCACGGGCAGGACGAACGTGGTCTGGGAGCCGTAGGCGGTGGAGTCTCCGACGTTCTGCAGGTCGCTCCAGGTGCCGGTGATGCTGGAGGCGGTCGCGTACTTCTGCTGGTTGGGGTTCCATCCGGTGGCGGTGGAGGTGAGCAGGAAGTACACGCCGTTGCGCTTGAACAGTGCCGGGGCCTCGCGCAGTTGGCCGGCCCAGAGCAGCTGCACGCGGCTCTCGACGGTGAGGTAGTCGGGGCTGAGGCGGTAGATGTGCAGGTCGCGGTTCTCGCGTGCGGCGGAGACCATGTAACCGGTGCCGTCGTCGTCGACGTAGGCGGTGATGTCACGGGACATGTGGCCGAGTGGGCGGAAGCTGCCCTGCCAGGTGTAGTCGCCGTCGACGGTGTCGGAGACGGCGACGGCGGCGCGGGCCTGGGTGTAGTCGGTGGCCAGCTCCTTGTGCATCCACATGACGAACTTGCCGGTGGACGCGTTGTAGATGACCTTGGGCCGCTCGATGTTGGCGGACGTCAGCTCGGGGTCGGAGGCCTGGGTCAGGACATGACGTCGGAACTCCCAGGTCTTCAGATCGGTCGAGCGGTACGCGGACACGTACCGGAAGGAGTTGTCCGCGTTGCGGTTCTCACCGAACCAGTAGTAGTAGGAACCGACCTTGATCACACCGCCGCCGTGGGCGTGCACCACCGCTCCGGTGGTGTCGGTGAACTGGGTCCCGTTGGAGATCGCGACGCTCGCCGCGTGCGCGGTGCCGGTCACCAGGGCCTGGGGGACCAGGCTGAGGATCACGGAGAGGAGCAGTAGCCAAGAACGGCGCATCGAGGGTCTTCCTTCCGCCGGCTGCCCTGGCCATCCCGCGAAGGAAACAAGGCAGACCACAACCGATCAGAAATTGGCTGAAACGAACGCCGTCGCACATAAGACTGCCTGTTACCGCAATGCGTCAAGGGTGTGAACATGTCTGATTTTCCTCACAGCCGACGGCGGGGCGCGGTGCGGCCGGGGTACCTCTGCTTGTGCCCCTCTGAAGGCCGAGCGGTCTCGCCGGGGCGGCGCCATGGAGCCGCCCCGGTCGCCCCATTGGTGCTCCCGCGTCCCGGGTCCCATTCCAGGGGGAGGTCATCTCCCCAGGTCAGGACTGTCACCGGCGTTCCAGCGTCCCAGATGCCCCGGCAGCCGTGGCGGTGCGGGCGGATCACCGCACACACTTGGCCCATCCCCACCCGCCGCCCTCGGGCATCCGGGCGCGCGGCCTGCCTACCCCCCAGGCCAACCCCCGTACCGCACCAGGGAGTTCACATGCCCACGCGTACCCGCCGCACCCGCGTGTCCGTCGCCGCACTCAAGGCCGACGCCCTGGCCCGGTGACGGTCGGCGCCGCACACAGGCTTGGCCGTCAGGTCCTTCAAACCAAACCTCTCCCCGATAAAAATCCTCGGCGACTTCCATGTCCTGCGAGCAGGCCGCACAGCCGGCCACAGGTACGCGTGGGTCTGCGCCACCTCTGAGCAACAGGAGGACAACCGTGTCCTTGTCCGATGTCATAGGCCTCGACACGACCGCTTCTGCCGTATACCGGGCCATGCTCAACAACCCCACGGCCGACGTGGACGATTTAAGCCGCATGCTCCAGCTCACCGAAGGCGAAGTGCGCGACGCACTGGACGCGTTGGCCGACAGCGCCCTGCTGGAACCGTCGAGGGCGAACCCCGGTACGTTCCGTGTCGTCGACCCGCGCGTGGCCCTTGAGCGTGCGCTGCAGCAGGAGGAGGAAGAACTCACCCGCAAGCAGCAGAAGTTGGAGGCCAGCAGGGCCAAGGCCGCACAGGTCCTGGCGGAGTTCGAGAGACCTGGCCGGGTGGAGAGCGGCGATGTCTACCGGTCGGTCCGCATCACCGGCCTCGACGCCATCCAGAGCGAAATGGAGGTCCTGGCCCGGGACCTGCGCTCGGACCTCCGGTCCGTCGTCCCCGGCGGTGCGCAGTCCGCCGCGGCGCTGGCCGCGGCACGCCCCCTCGACACGGACGTTCTCGCACGAGGCGTGCAGATGCGGACGCTGTATCAGGACAGCGCCCGCAACGACACCGCGACCATCGACTACGCGCGATGGCTGACCGAGCACGAGGGCCAGGTCCGTACGGCCCCTCTCCTCCCACCACGGCTGTTGGTCTTCGACAGCCGTATCGCCATGATTCCGCTCAAGCCGTCCGACACCCGGGCCGGGGCCCTGCGCACCGAGGATCCCGCCGTGGTCAAGAATCTCGTGGCGATGTTCGAGCAGGCATGGGAGATGGCGGTACCGCTCGGAGCGGACCGGACGTCGGACGCCAACAGCCTGACGCCGACGGAACGCGAGATCCTCAAGCTTCTGGCGAGCGGCATCACCGACGAGGCGGCATCACGGCGTCTGGGCGTCTCCATGCGGACGGTGCGCCGTCAGATGGCGGCCTTGATGGAGCGTCTCGACGCCTCCAGCCGCTTCGAGGCCGGCATCAACGCCGCACGCCGGGGCTGGCTGTAGAGCGCGCCCACGGCTACCGGCCCGTTACCCGCTGATACCGGCCCCATACCCGCTGATCTCAGCCCGCTGCCCGTGAATGCCCGGCACTCCCGCGCCCGGGCATTCACGGGCAGCGGGCTGATCCGTCGTTCACCCCGCCGCGCACGATCCCGATCCCGATCCCGAGGCGGCGACAGGCGCGTTGAGGCGCTGGTATCCCTGGAACACCGGGATGCCCCGAACGCTCCTCAGAAGACTCTCCAGACGCGAGGACACCTCGCCCGCGTCCGTTCCCCGGAAGAACAGGTGCAGTGCCATACCGCTGCCGTCCTCCTTCGCCCTGACGTGCTGAAGACCGTATTCCGGTCGCGAATGCACCCAGAGAGCGTCCTGGACGACCTGGGACTCGCCCGCCGGGGGCGGCAGACCGTCATGCCGCCGCAAGTACGTGTATGCGCAGATCACCCTTCATCCCCTCGGTCAGTCCCAGATGACGCTGTCCGTGCCCACCTTCGCGGCACCGACACCCCGGTCACCGCTGCCCCACGACGTCCCGCCCACGGCGGACGCGAGGCCGACCAGCACCGCGGCCGACAGGACCAGGGCGAACAGGGTACGAGTGGTGACGCGCATGGCAGATCCATTCATTCGGGGAAGCCCGGCGGCTCCGTCCTTCCTGAACGAGTCTGTCCCAGCCGGGTGGGTGCGCGGAAGGCGAGAAGGCTGTCACCAATGGGCCTGGCCACAAGGTGACACCGGGACGGCGCCGGCCTTCGCGGGGACCCCGTGGACGCTTCCGGACAGGCCGCTTCCGACCAGCGCGAACGGCTGTCATCCGCTGCGAACGGCCCGCAATGATGAAGACCTCGCCGGGAGGGATCACAGCGGATCGCCGTCCGCGCCCTCCGGCGATGTTCGGATCGTCAACGCCGGTCGCCGATACCGGCCGCGCCCAGGGAGAACCGATCATGGCCAAGAACCTTGCCCCCACCGCCCGTACGGCCGAAACGACCGCCGTCGGTGGCACCCGGGACACGAGGACCCGCGACCGTGGCGCGCACACCGTCGTCGTGACGGTCGCCGCGCACCCCCGGAAGCTGACCAGGGCCGACTTCGTCCTCGTCAACTGAGAGACCCCTTCCTCTGAGAGATCCCTCCCTCTGAGAGTCCCTCACTCTGAGAGATCCCTTCTTCCGAGAGATCACTTCCTCCAACTCGCCGGCAGGAGAGCCGCAGTCATGCGCCATTCACCCCATCTCAGGGCACCCCATCTCAGGGCACGCGCCGAGATCGACCTCGCCGCGCTGCGCTCGAACGTGCGTGCCTTGAGCGCGCGGGTCGCGCCCGGTGGCGCCGCACTCATGGCCGTGGTGAAAGCCGACGCATACGGTCACGGCATGGTCGAGTCCGCCCGCGCCGCACGGCAGGCCGGCGCGCGATGGCTGGGCACGGCCACCCCGCACGAGGCGCTCGCCCTGCGCGCCGCAGGCATCGAGGGACCCCTCATGTGCTGGCTGTGGACCCCCGGCGACCCCTGGCTCCCCTGCGTCGAGGCCGACATCGACGTGTCCGTCAGCGACCTCTGGGCGCTCGCCGAGGTGAGAGACGCCGCCCGCCGGGCGGGGCGCACCGCCCGCGTGCAGCTGAAGGCCGACACCGGACTCGGCCGCAGCGGCTGCCAGCCCGCCGACTGGACCGAACTGGTCGCCACGGCGCTCGCGGGACAGGCCGCCGGCGAACTGACCGTCACCGGCCTCTGGTCGCACCTCGCGTGCGCCGACGAGCCCGGACACCCCTCCATCGACGCGCAACTCGACCGTTTCCACGAGATGGCCGAGCACGCGGAAAAGGCCGGCGTCGAACCGGAGGTCCGGCACATCGCCAACTCCGCCGCCGCGCTCACCCTCCCCCGGACACACTTCGATCTCGTACGGGTCGGCATCGCCCTGTACGGAATATCGCCGAGCCCCGACATCGGCCGGCCCGAGGACTTCGGCCTGCGGCCGGTGATGACGCTGTCGGCATCCCTGGCACAGGTCAAGGGAGTTCCGGCGGGGCACGGTGTCGGCTACGGCCACACCCACACGACCGGGCACGACACCACGCTGGGTCTGGTGCCCGCCGGATACGCCGACGGCATCCCACGCCAGGCCTCCGGTCACGGGCCGCTGCTGATCGAGGGCGAGACCGCGTGGCGACGGGTCGCCGGACGGGTGGCGATGGACCAGTTCACCGTGGACCTCGGCGGCGCCACCTTGGCACCCGGTTCCCGAGCGCTGCTCTTCGGACCGGGCGACCGAGGGGAACCCACCGCCCAGGACTGGGCCGACGCGGCGGGCACCATCGCATACGAGATCGTCACCAGAATCGGCCCACGAGTCCCACGCGTCTTCCTCAACGAGAGCACCACCCCCACTGACGCACGCGGTTCGTGGGAGGCCGCCTGGTCGCGCTGAAGCGCGGCATCCCGGCATCCCGGCACGCCTGCCCGCCTGCCCGCGCACGGCCGCCGACGGCGCCTTCCGCCCTGGCCCGCACACGAGCCACCCGCAGCCCGGCCAGAGGCTTCCCCCCCCCCGCCCCGCCCCGCCCCGCCCCGCCCCGGTCCGGCTCGGCCGGTAGACACCCCTGCTGCCCACGGCGCCCACGGCGCGCGACATCGCACACCGCGCACGCCCGCCGCCGCGGCCCCGCACGCTCACGCTCGTCCCCACTGGCACCGGCCCGCCCCAGGGGCCGTACGACACCCACGGATGTCCCCATGTCTCTTGTCACGTCCACGCGGCCCGCCGCGATCGCCCCGCCGTCGCCCCGTACGGTCTCCAGCAGCCGTTTCGTCCTGTACTCGGCGCTGGTCAGCTTCTTCCTGATCTCGCTCGACGGTGCCGCCATCAATGTGTCGCTGCCCGCGATCTCGCAGGACATCGGCGGCGGTATGTCGGGCCTCCAGTGGGTCATCGACGGCTACACCCTCACGTTCGCGGCGTTCATGCTCTCCGCGGGGGTGTTCTCCGACCGACTGGGCGCCAAGCGTGTGTACGCGATCGGACTCGCCGGGTTCAGCCTCGCCTCCGCCGTCTGCTTCCTGGCTCCGAATCTGGGCGCGCTGGTCGCGGCCCGGATGGTGCAGGGCCTGGCTGCGGCGCTGATGCTCCCGACCTCCCTCGCCCTGATCCGCCAGTCGTACGACGACCAGGCGGAACGCGCGCGTGCCATCGCGGTGTGGACGGCCACGGGCGGTGTCGCGATCGCGCTGGGTCCCGTCATCGGAGGGATCGTGACCTCTGCCACCGGATGGCGCATGATCTTCCTCCTCAACGTACCCATCGGCATTCTGGGCCTGGCCCTCCTCAGCCGCGTCGCCCCCTCGCCCCGCCGCTCCGCCCCCATCGACATCCCCAGCCAGCTGACGTTCCTCCTGGCTCTCGTAGGCATCACCCACTCCATCATCACCATGAGCCACGCCGGGTTCGCCTCCCCCGTACCGCAGACACTGCTTGTCTCCCTGGTGGCCCTCGGCGTCTTCTTCGTCCTGCAGACCCGCCGCGCCCAGCCGATGGTCCCCCTGCGGATTCTGCGTACCCGCTCCGCCCTGGTGACCATCACCTCCGGATTCGCCATCAACGCGGTGTTCTACGGGATGGTGTTCGCGCTCGGCCTCTACTTCCAGCAGGTGAACGGCTACAGCCCCGTACTGGCGGGGGCCGTGTTCCTGCCCATGTGCGCCATCGACCCCGTGGGCAACCTGGTCGTGATGAAGCTCGAAGCGCGGTACGGAAACCGGGCAGCCCTGGTCCTGGGCCAGCTCCTCATGGCTCTCGGGGCGGGCCTCATGCTGATGATCGACAGCTCGACCCCGGCCTGGCTCACCGCCCTCCTCCTGCTTCCCCTCGGCTTCGGCGCGGGGCTCGCCGTACCGCCCCTGACCTCCACGCTCCTGGAGGGCGTGCCTGCCGGGCTCGCCGCCACCTCCGCGGCCGTGCTCAACACCTGCCGACAGGTGGGAAGCTGCTTCGCCATCGCCCTGCTTGGTGGACTCGTGGCCAAGCCGGCCGGATTCCTGGACGGACTGCACACGGGCATCCTGGTGGGTGTGGCGATCCTGGTAGCCACCGCCGCCATCGCGTTCGTCTTCCTCCGCCGCACGCCCGCCCCGACCACGCAGTCGACGTCCAGCACGGTCGTCGCCCCTGTGGCGATCACCGACCAGGCCCAGGTCAAGACCCGGGACGACCTCGAACTCGCGTCGTGAGGCTGGAGTCCGAGTCGCGCGACGTGCAGGAGAAGCCGGCCCCGGGTGCACCAGAGACCGGCGCGGACAACGCCCTGGCCATCCGGGCGACGGTGCGGGATGCGATCGTCCCCCCCCGGGGCGAGGCCGGAGCCCTGCCCGGCTCAAGCCCCTGGAGCGCGGCGGTGAGCGGCACGGCGAGGCGGTCGACCGGGCACTCGCGGACCTCGCTAGCCGGTGCAGCCGGGGAGGGCGCCTGGAGGTCGGCAGTTGTCGGGTGTGTTGGCGAAGACGAAGCTGTTGACCAGGTTGACGGTGCTGCCGGGGGTCTCGAAGATGCCGCCGCCCTCGAGCACCGCACGGTTGCCCACCACGAGGCTACGGGTGAGGGTGGCTGTGCCCGTCCAGTTGTAGAGCCCTCCACCCCGGGAGTTGGCAGCGGTGACCTTGTTCGCCCAGAGGGTGGAGGAGTTGACGTTGAGGGTGCCGTCGTAGTTGTGCAGCCCACCGCCCTCGACGGTCGCGGTGTTTGCGTGAACGGTGCTGTGGTCGACGGTCAGAGAGCCGGTGAGGTTGAAGACCCCGCCGGCGGTGTCGGCGGTGTTGTCCTGCACTCTGCTGCCGGTGATCGTCCCGGTGCCGGCGTTGTAGACGCCACCCGCCACCTCGGCGGAGTTGTTCCGCACAGTGCTGGACTCCATGAGGAGGGTGCCGAGACTGTGGACGCCGCCGGCGTGGTGGGCTTTGTTGCCCGACACGGTGGTGGAGCGGATCGTGAGGCCGCCGCCGTAGACGCCTCCGCCGCCCCAGTCGACGGTGTTGTCGCTGACGGTGCTGCCGGAGATCGTGGCGCTGCCGACGCCGATGGACGCGACGGCGCCGCCCTCATGCGCATGGTTGCCGGTCAGGGTGCTGTTGTTGACGAACAGGCTGCGGTCGTTGTTGACGAAGACGGCGCCGCCGAGTTCGTCACCGAGACGTCCGTTGCGCAAGGTGACCCTGTTGAGGGTGAGTCTGCCGTCCGCGCCGCCGACCTCGAGGATGCGGAAGTTCGGGGTGGTGGGGTCGGCGGCGCGTTCGATGACGGCGTTCGAACCGTTGATGGTGACGGGCTTGCTGATCACCGGCAGCCCGTTCGGTCCGTTGCCGCCGACGGCAGGAGCGACCGTGTCCAGGGTGTACACGCAGTTCGCGGCCAGGTCGATGACACCGCCGCCCGCCTGATTGGCGGCGTTGACGGCGGCCACGAGGGCCGCTTCGTCACAGGCGATCGGTGCGGCGTGGGCCGGGGTGGGAAGGGTGGCGAGCCCGAGGGCCAGTGTCATCGCGGAGAGTGCGCCACCCGCTCTGGGTGTGAAATGCAAGGAAGGCTCCTTACGGCGGTGAGAGTGCCCGGCGAAATACCATGACAACCCGGGTGAATCAGACCTGGCTCCTGAACGCTATGGGAGCCGTCCGCCACGAGCCCGCCGCACTGGTCCGAACGGTGAACGGCTGCCTCCCTCGATGGCACCAGGGGGCTGTGTGATCGCGGAGTAGCGGTCGCCTCGGGAGAGGCAAGCGGCCATGGATCGGCTGACCGCCGAACTGCGCGCTCACAGGCTCGCGGACGTCAAGCGTGAACAGGCGCTGACTTCTTCATGGAGCGGGTGGCGAGAACCGAACTCGCGCTCTCAGCTTGGGAAGCGATGGCGCCTGGGCGGACTCGATGGTTCTGACCTGCGATCGTGGCGCTGGTGGGACACATGAGCCTCGCTGCCCCCTACGCGAGTGATCAAGAAGACGGTAAGAATCAGGCACCGCGGGCCCGTCACCTACAACTTTTCGTCTCGGCAGGCCGTCCAATTCGCGCCCGGTGCTGGTCACTGCGCCGGGGTTTCTTCTGTCCCATTTGGGGGATGCCATGAGTTCTGTCTCCATCGGGCGGGTACTGCGTCGCGGGGCATGTGCCGGAGCCGTGGGAGCGTTGGTGGTCGCCGGTCTCGGGAGCGGGGTCGCCTTCGCCGACGACGAGGCGCAGAGCGATCAGCTGTGGATCCAGGCGCCGTACGAGCAGACGGTCACCGTCGCTCCGGACGGCGGCACGGCGCAGTACCGGTCGCTGGCGCTCGGCCTGTACCACGACAACGACAACTTCACCGTCACCGACGGGCGGCTGACCGTCGACGTCTCCGGCCTCGCCGGTGTCGCGGACGTGTCCTGGCCCGACAACTGCACGCCGGACGACGCCGGCACCGTCGCCGTGTGCGATACCGGGAACGTGCCGACCCGCTACAGCGCGCAGGTGCGGCTGCAGGTGCGGGCCGCCGCCGGCGCCGCCGTGGGAGCGCAGGGCGCGATCGAGTACTCCGCCGAGGCCACCGGCGGACCCGACGGCACGCTCGTCGCCCCGGAGGGTTCCGCGGAGACCTTCGTCACCGTCGGCTCCGGCCCGGACCTGGGCATCAGCGCCCCGCAGGACGTCACCGACGTCGCGCTCGGCACCAGCCTCACCGTGCCGTTCTCCGTCACCAACACCGGCAACGAGACCGCCCACGGCTTCAGCGTGAAGATGTGGGCGACGTACGGCCTGGACGTCGTCACCCGCTACCCGCAGTGCACCTACACCGGGCCGGACGACGGCGGCGAGTACACACCCATGACGTACGTGACGTGCTCCTTCGACACCGACGTCGCGCCCGGCGCCACCGTGGAGCTGCCGGAGCCGCTGCGGCTCGCCGTCACCGACCACGCGCTGTACGAGCGGTTCGACTACGGGGTCGAGCCCGGCGGCGACGCCACCGACCTCGACGGCTCGGACAACGGCCGCTCCTGGCACATCAACGCCGACAACACCGCCGACTTCGCCGTGCGCGGCTCTGAGGTGAGCGGCGCGGCCGGTGACACCGTCACCGCCGGCTTCCGCTTCGTCAACCGCGGCCCGGCCTGGGTCGGCAACGTCGCCTCCGGCGACCCGGTCGCCGTGATCGACTACTACCTGCCGGAGGGCACCACCGCCACGTCCGTGCCCGACACCTGCCACACCGCCTGGACGTCCGGCGACGACCCGGCCATCGGCCACTACGCCTGCACCCTCCCGCTGTGGGCCAAGCCGGACCTGAAGGTCAGCTTCCCGTTCCAGCTGCGCATCGACCGGGTCGTCCCCGACGCGACGGGACACGTCGTCGTCCACCCCCACTCCGACACGTCCACCACCTTCGACCCGAACACCAAGAACAACTCGGCCAAGGTGGTCGTCAACCCGTCCGCCTGACAGCGGTTGGGGGCCGCGCAGGGAGACGTCGCTCTTGAGATCGTGTCCCTGCGCGGCGGTTGGCCGCAAGAACAAGGCCGCCGAACGACGCATCACCACCGACGCCCAGGTCGACGCCCTGGCCGAAGCGATCGCTATCCCCCGCCGACGGCTCACGGTCTGCCGGCGGGTACGGACCGATCCGCCCGAGGAACTGGTCGGCCTCCGCCGCCGGGACCTCGACGACCTGCGGATCGGGGTCCGGCTCGCCGAGCCGGAGAGTCGCCGTCGGCGTCGACGGGACCGTCCGATGGCGCGGGCCGCGGCAGCAATGAAGGCAGCCGTCTGCCCGAAAAGACGAGGTGGACATCGCCGTGTGAGGGGCCCCGGATTCTCCTCTTCCCGAGCACAACCATTCCGACGGCTCCGTTGTCACACCCGTGTCATAGGCATCCGGAACATGCCGCGCCCGGTGCCTTCCAACCTCCGGTGACGCGCGGCCTCCCACGGCTCATGGGGTTTGAACCACCTTGCGCAACCGCAGAATCTCCACCGCGACGGCACTCGCCGTCCTCTTCAGTTCCGTGGCGCTGACGGGCCTCGGGTCCACGGCCGCCCACGCCGACGGCAACACCGTCCTGCCCGTCGCCTCAGTCGCCGACATCGTCGTGGACAGCGTGCACGAGCGCGTCTTCGTCAGCGACCGGGCCGACGGCAAGGTCGTCGCCACCGACTACAGCGGCAACGTCGTCGGGACGCTCGGCTCGCTGCCGGAGGCCGGCGGCCTGGAACTCTCGGCCGACTCGCAGACGCTGTACGTGGCCGTCGCGGGCAGCGACGAGATCGCGGCGATCGACACATCCGGCCTCACCGAGTCCGCGCGCTACTCGACCGGCACCGCCGACGCCCCGACGACCCTCGCCCGCGCCGGCGGGAAGCTGTGGTTCGGCTACGGCACGGCGGCGTCCGGGAACATCGGCTCCCTCGACCTCTCGGGACCGGACCCCGTCCTCGCCGTGGCCCAGGACAGCGGCAGCCGCTGGTACTACGCGCCCCGGCTGGCGTCCAACCCTGCCGCGCCCGGTGTGCTGGCCGCCGCCGTGCCGGGCCTCAGCCCCTCCGCCGTGGCGACCTATGACGTCTCCGGCGCCGACGCGCCCAGGCTCGTCGCCCAGGGCGAGGCCGGCAGCAACCTGCGCGATCTCGCGGTGACCCCCGATGGCGACCAGGTCGTCACGGCCAGCGGCGCACCCTACGAGCACCAGGTGCTGTCCACCACCGACCTGCAGAAGGTCGGTAGCTACCCGACCGACGCCTACCCGAACGCCGTCGGCATCGCCGCGGACGGCACCGTAGCCGCGGGCATCGACGGCTACTACGAGCCGGACGTCTACATCTTCAAGCCCGGTACCACCCAGCCGGTCCGGACGTACGACTTCGCCGACACCGGCACCGGCACCCTGGTTCCGGGCGGCCTGGCCTGGGAGCCGGACGGCAACCACCTCTTCGCGGTCACCGGCAACGGCAGCACGTACCGCCTCAACACACTGGACGCGCCGACCAAGGCCGCCACCACGGTGACGGTGAGCGCGCCTTCCTCGGCCGTTCCGGGTAAGTCGCTGACTGTCACCGGGAAGGTCAGCGGCGGCGATGCGCTGCCGGCCGGGACGTCGCTGACGGTCACCCGTACCGATGCGGAGTCGCCGTCGGGCAAGGCGCTGGCCCCGGTGACGACGGGTGAGGACGGGTCGTTCTCCTTCACCGACACTCCGTCGGTCGAGGGCGACGTGACGTACACCGTCTCCTACGCGGGCGACACCGCCCACGCCTCGGCGTCGGCCACGCGGACCGTGGCCGTCGCCCGCAACGCCACCACCGTTACGGTGAGCGCCCCCGCCACGGCCACCCGCGCCAAGTCGCTGACCGTCACCGGCAAGGCCGCCAACGCCGACGCGCTGCCGGCCGGCACGGTGCTGACCGTCAAGCGCACCGACCTGGAGTCACCCTCCGGCAAGGCGCTGGCCTCGGTGACGACCAAGGCGGACGGCACCTTCTCCTTCACCGACACCCCGCCCGCCGGCGGCGACGTGAAGTACACCGTCTCCTACGCGGGCGACGCGACCCGTGCCCCGGCCTCCGGCTCGGACACGGTGGCCGTCTCCCGGACCGCCACCACGCTGAGCCTGAACAACAACGGCAAGGTGTACTCCTACGGTCAGGACGTCACCTTCACCGCGCACCTGGGCACCACCTACAAGAACCGCACGGTGGAGATCTGGGCCAACCCCTACGGCTCGGACAAGCCCAACGTCCTGGTGAAGAAGGCGACCGTCAACTCCAGCGGAAACGTCTCCGCCGTGGTGGACATGAAGCGGGACACCACCGTCACCGCGGTCTTCGCCGGTGACGCCCGCACCGCCCCGAAGTCGGTCAAGGTCACCGCGTACGCCAAGGTGAGAGTCTCCACCTCGCTGACGAAGTACTACAAGACGGGCAAGCTCAGCGCCAGCTCCTCGACGACGTACTACTGGTACCGCAAGACCACCGGCCCGCTGTTCACGACCACGATGAGCTACTACCCGGGCCGCAGCCACCGGCTGGACATCGACGTCTACTACCAGGGCGCGTGGCACCGCGGTTACGAGGAGTTCATCAAGCTGGGCGCCGACGGCAAGAGCGTCATCGACCTCGGTGCCTCCGACGAGGCGGGCCTCCGCGTCCGGGTCCGGTCGGCCTACATCAACGACTCCTCCGGAGACAACGTCAACTCCACCACCTACAGCTCCTGGAAGTACATCTACTTCACCAACTGACCTGCGGACCAGAGACAGCCGGGACTCGTCAACGTGTGCGTGTCTCGGCTGTTTCAGTCGGCCAGGAAGCCGAAGGGACCCGAATCCCGCATGCCGTGCCCCCGCCTCACTTGGGCGGCAGGCCCGCCGCGAACGCGCGTCCCTCCTCGACCCAGGTGCCGAGCGCATCGTCCTCCGCGACCGCGGTGCCCTCCACCACGACCCAGCCGCGCATCGGACGGCCGGTCATGTCGAAGATCCGTGCCCCCGGCCGTGCCAGCGCCGCGTCCGTCGCCTCCGGGCCGACCCTGTCGTCGCCGGTGACGCCCACGGCCATGTGGCCGCGGTACAGAAACGCGAGCCCGCCGAACATCCGTTTCTCGCTGATCGCCGGGTCCGCCCAGCCGTTCCCGGATCCGCTCGGCCAGTCCTTCGTCGTACGCCATCGCCGGCTCACCCCTGTTCCACAAGCCGTGCCTGCAGGTCGCGCAGGTCCTTGGCGAGGTTGCCCCGCACCTGGCGGGCGAGCAGCGGGGCGGCCAGCCGGTAGAAGCCACCGTCCTCGCTCCCGCCCGGCGTCACCACCCGGTACGCAGCAGATGGTTGAGAAGGAGTGCGAGTGCCGCCTGGGCGGCAAGCCAGGCGCGGGGTCGGGTGAGGAACGCGCAGGCCGGCAGCAGCCACACCGCGAAGGGGAGCCAGATGCGTTCGGTCTCGGCTTTGCTCATGCCGGACAGGTCGGCGATCAGGAGGGCGAGGAGGGCCGCGGTCACGAGAAGGGCGAGGCGGACGTGGCCGGGAGGTTCGGTGCGCCGCCGGAGCAGCACGGCACCCGTCCGCCGTAGCCCCGCTGCCGTCGCCAGGCCCGTGATCAGGACCGTGCAGGCGAGGTTCGCCCATACCCAGTAGCCGTAGGGGCGGATGCCACCCGCGCCCTGGTGGTAGCGCGTGACCAGCAGACGGTACGCCTCCCACCAGTCGAACCCGGCGAGGGCGAACGCCGTCGGCACGACGGCCAGACCTGCGAGCAGCGGCGCGAGCAGCATGGGCCGTTCCCGGACGTGTCGTCGGCCGAGCAGCAGCGCCGCCGCGCCGATGAGTGCGACGAGGGTGAGGCCGTACGAGAGGTAGCAGGTGAGCCCGAAGAGGAGTCCCCCTGCTGCCGCCCTCCACAACGACCGACCGCTGACCGCGAGTGCCGGCAGTGCCACGGCCCACGCCGCGACGGCCGCGAAGTACGCGTCGGCCGAGGTGCCCATCCACACCGCGGCAGGGGCCAGGACCAGGAAGGGCGCCGCCCGTCGCGCGAGGCTCTCACCGGCCAGTGCCCGTACCGCGACCAGCACGGCCAGGCACGCCGTCGCGCCGACGGCGATGCACCACATCCCGGCCCAGCCGCCGCCCCGCAGGCCGATCCGGTCGAGGAGGACGAAGGTGAGCGTCGCCGCCGGGGGGTGCCCGGCGACATGGGCGGGCCAGTTGTCGGGGGAGTCGATGAGGATGTGGTGGGTGAATTCCCGCAGGGTGGCCGGGATGTCGTCGAAGCGGTCGATGACCTGGAGATACTCGTGGGGTGTGGTGAGTCGGCCGGCGATCCCTCGTTGCCGGCCGTCGATCAGGGCGAGGGAGGCGATCCAGGCCGTTGCGGTCGCCCAGGCCGTGGCGAGGAGGGTCGGCCAAGGCAGGCGGGCGGCGAGGACCGGGCCGTACGCCACCACGGCCGCCGCCACCAGCACGGCGGCCGGGGTACCGGGGCCGACGTGCGGGTCCCAGGTGGCGAGCAGCGGGGGCCAGTTGACGAACAGGGTGTGATGGGAGTGCTGGATGTGCCGTCCGACCAGTACGGCCGCCGTGACGAGGAGGGCGGCGGCCAGGGCGGCGCACAGGTCGCGGAGGAGGGGGCGGGTCACATCCGCACGCTAGGCCGGGCGATGGGTTGAAGTACCTCCGTCCGGGCCGGACGTCAGCGTTTCGTCATGGGTCGCGGGGCCGTTCCGGGGGTGTGTCGGACCTACGGTCGAGCCATGACACGGTCTCCTTCCTCGCCGGGTTTCTGGCGCAGCCCCCTGCGCGGCCCGTGGCTGACCTCGGTGCTGGGCGTCGTCCTGCTCGGCGGGATCACGGTGCTGTTCGTGACGGGGCTGGTGTCCTACGCCGCCTACAACCCGAACCTGGCGCCGGTGAACGACAAGACCCCGGACAAGGGGATCCTGGGCTTCTACCTGTTCTCCTGGCCGACCGACCCGCACTGGCTGTATCGGCTGAACCAGGGTGTTCACGTCACGCTCGGCATCACCTTGATTCCTGTGCTGCTGGCCAAGCTGTGGTCGGTGATCCCGAGGCTGTTCGCGCTGCCGCCGGCCCGCTCGCTCGCGCACGCGCTGGAGCGGATCTCGCTGCTGTTGCTGGTCGGCGGCGCGCTGTTCGAGTTCGTGACGGGCGTACTCAACATCCAGCTGGACTACGTCTTCCCGGGCTCCTTCTACACCCTGCACTTCTATGGGGCGTGGGTGTTCATCACCGCGTTCATCGTCCACGTCGTACTGAAGACGCCCATGGCGCTGCGCAATCTGCGGCAGCTGCGGGATCTGCGGGAGGAGAAGGACGACCTGGTCTCCCCGCGCCCGGATCCGCCGACCGTCTCGCGGCGCGGTGCCCTGTGGTTCGTCGGCGGCGGCTCGCTGCTGCTGTTCGCGACCACGGTCGGGCAGAACTTCGACGGGCTGCTGCGGCGCACCGCCCTGCTGGCCCCGCACGGCGGAGCCGACCCCGGTAGCGGCCCGAGCGGCTTCCAGATCAACAAGACGGTCGCATACGCCGGAATCGATACGGCGGAGACGGCCGAGGACGCCTGGCGGCTCGTCGTGACCGGACGCACCGGCACCGTCCGGCTGAGCCGCGCCGAGCTGGCCCGACTTCCTCTGCGCAGTGCGGCGTTGCCCATCGCCTGCGTCGAGGGCTGGTCGACCTCCGACCAGTGGTGGCGCGGGGTGCGGTTGCGCGACCTCGCCGCGCTCGTCGGATACGACGACGATCCGCCGGACGTGCTCGTCGAGTCCCTCCAGCGGCGCGGAGCCTTCCGTCGCGCGGCCCTGCGGGCCAACCAGGTCGCCGACCCGCGCTCCCTGCTCGCCCTGTACGTCAACGGCGAGGATCTGTCCCCCGACCACGGCTTCCCGGCGCGGGTCATCGTGCCCGCGGCGCCCGGTGTACTGAACACCAAGTGGGTGGCCCGTATGACGTTCGGAGACCTCTGATGCGCCGACTGATGCGCCCAGCGCTGATTCCTGTGGGCAGTCCCTTCCAACTTCTGCTGCTCGCCGCCTCGTTCGCTCTCGCCGGTTACGCGGGCGTCCGCCTCCTCGCCGACGACTGGTTCGGGGTGGCGGTGTGGTTCGTGGGGGCGGCGCTGCTGCACGACCTCGTGCTGCTTCCGCTGTACGCGCTGGCGGACCGGGCCGTCGTGCAAGGGCTCGGCGCGACGGGACGACGGGACTGGGCGATGTACGTCCGGGTCCCCGCAGCGCTGTCCGGCCTGCTCCTGCTGGTGTGGTTCCCGCTGATCAGCGGGATGGTGGAGCGGCGTTACCGCCTGGGCACCGGATTGTCTCCGGAGGGCTTCCTGGCCCGCTGGCTGCTGATCACCGCCGTGCTCTTCGGCGGCTCGGCGCTGCTGCTGGCGATGGGGGTCCCCCCGCTCGAGCGAAGCCGAGAGTGGGGGAGGCTGCGCAGGGCGACGAAGCAGCGCCCCCCGGCCGTCCACTGACCGACAGCCCTCCACCCGGCCCTGCGGGCGTGCCGCAGCAGGGCCGGGGTGCCGAGCCGCGCCCAGGGGAACGCGCCGTCCGATCCACAGCTGTGGATGACGTCGACGACCTGCACCTCGACGCGCTCGTCGATGTCCACCGGCGCTGTCTCGGCGATCAACAGGCCGCCGGGGGTGAGGAGTCCGGCCACCCGGTCCAGCAGGGCGCGCGGATCTCCGCCGATGCCGACGTTGCCGTCCATGAGCAGGACGGTGCCCCAGCGGCCCTCGCCGGGCAGGGAGTCGAAGACGGAGCGCCGCAGTGCCTGGCCCCCGAGCCGTACGGCGTGGTGGACGGCGGTCTCGCTGACGTCGATGCCGAGGACGGTCCGGCCGCGCGCGGCGAGTTCCGCGACGAGCCGCCCGGGTCCGCAGCCGACGTCCAGCACGGCACCCTCGCACCGGTTCAGTACGTCCAGGTCGACCGGGTCGGCGTGCGCGCACCAGCGTTCGACGTCGAGCGGCAGCAGCCAGCCGTCGGCGCGGCGCAGGAACAGTGGGCCCCGACCGGCACGCAGGGCGGTGGCGTAGGGGGCGGCGGCGGCCCAGGCCGCGGGCGTCGTGGTCATGGGCGCGTCACCGCCCGGCACCGGGCCAGCCTGGCCGCGAACTTCCCGCGCGGGGCCAGAGCGGCGACGGCGTGGGCGTCCGCTGCCGTGTCGACGTCCCGCAGCAGGGGCATGTCCCGCACGCGCAGCCCCGCGCGCACCAGCCGCTCCCGTTGTGCGGCGCCGGTGACCGGCGTCGACATGGGCACGCCCCGGAGCAGGGCGGGATCGGGCTCGGCCAGCCCGAGGGCCCAGAAGCCGCCGTCCTCGGCCGGACCGAAGTACGCGTCGCAGCCGGTGAAGCCGACGGTGAGCAGCTCGGGCGTCACCTGCGGGGTGTCCATGCCGATCAGCAGAGCGGGGCCGTCGCACCCGGCGAAAGCGGCCGCGAGCCGTTCGTCGAGACCGCCCGCGCACTGCCGTACGACGTCGAAACCGGGCGGAAGCCAGGGACCGGGAGTGCCGTCCAGCACGAGGACGCGGCGGGCGGCGGGCGTTGCCGCCACGGTCCGCAGGGTGTCGGCGAGGGCTGCCTCCGCGAGCGCCGCCGCTTCCGACGGCGTGAACGGCGGGGTGAGCCGGGTCTTGACGCGGCCCGGCACCGGCTCCTTGGCGATGACGAGGAGAGTGGTCACCGGGGCGTCCTCTCGCGTACGGGGGCTTCGTTCAGCACGCGGCTCATGTCCCGTACCGCCTGCCAGGTGCCGCGCCAGGTGCCCGTCACCTTCGAGGCGCCGGTGCGGGGCAGGTAGGGGACGTCGTGCTCGGTGATGCGCCAGCCCGCGTCGGCGGCGCGCACCACCATCTGGAGCGGGTAGCCGCTGCGCCGGTCGGTGAGGCCGAGCGCGAGCAGGGGCTCTCGGCGGCCGGCGCGCAGGGGGCCGAGGTCGTGCAGGCGCAGACCGGTGCGGCGGCGCAGCAGCAGGCTGAGCGCGAGGTTGCCGGCGCGGGCGTGCGCGGGCCACGCGCCGCGGCCGCTGGGCCGCCTTCGCCCGAGTACGAGGTCGGCGGAGCCCTCACGCACTTCGTGCACGAAGGGCGTGAGCAGTGCCGGGTCGAGGGAGGCGTCGCAGTCGCAGAAACAGACGACGTCGGCGGTCGCCGCGCCGAGCCCGGCCTGGCAGGCGGCGCCGAAACCCCGGCGGGGCTCGTGCACGACGGTCGCGCCGAGTGCGCGGGCGATGTCCGCGGAGCCGTCGGTGGAGCCGTTGTCGACGACGAGGGCCCGCCAGCCTGCCGGGATGCGGGCCAGGACCCAGGGGAGGGCCTCGGCCTCGTCGAGGCAGGGGAGCACGACATCCACGGTGTTCGTGTCGGTGGTCACGACTTTCACCCTACGAACACGAACGGGACATATCGGACTCCGGCTCCTTACGAAACAGGGACGTCGAAGGCTGTCGGGGTCTTCGGGGGCGGCGCGGTGCGACGCTGGAGGCATGCAGCAGTCGTACGAGGTCACAGGGCAGGCCGGGCGGATCCTGGTGGTCGATGACGACCCCACGGTCGCGGAGGTCGTCGCCGGCTACCTGGACCGGGCCGGATATGTCGTCGACCGGGCCGACGACGGTCCGGCAGCCCTGACCCGGGCCGCCGCACACTGGCCGGACCTGGTGGTGCTGGACCTGATGCTGCCCGGCATGGACGGCCTGGAAGTGTGCCGGAGGATGCGCGGCCGCGGGCCCGTGCCGGTCATCATGCTCACCGCGCGCGGCGACGAGGACGACCGCATCCTCGGCCTGGAGGTCGGCGCCGACGACTACGTCACCAAACCGTTCAGCCCGCGCGAACTCGTCCTCAGAGTGGAGTCGGTGCTGCGCCGCGCACGGCCCGAAGCGGGTGCACGGGCGCTGAGCGCGGCCGGCCTGACCGTCGACCCGGCCGCCCGCCGCGCCACCAAGAACGGCAGCGAACTCGCCCTCACCCTCCGGGAGTTCGACCTCCTCGCCTTCTTCCTGCGCAATCAGGGACGGGCGTACGGCCGCGAGGACCTGATGCGCGAGGTGTGGGGCTGGGACTTCGGCGACCTGTCCACGGTCACCGTCCACGTCCGCCGCCTGCGCGGCAAGGTCGAGGACGACCCGGCCCGGCCGCGGCTGATCCGGACGGTGTGGGGCGTGGGCTACCGCTTCGAACCCGACGGCGGGGAGGAGGACTGACCGTGCGCGACACCCTCCTCATCGCCCTGTACGCCTTCGTCGGCGCCGCCGTCACCGGCCTGGCCGGAGCCGGTGCGCTGCGCCTGCTGCGGCGCCGCTCACTCACCACGTCGCTCACCGTGGTCGCGGCGGTGGGAGTGGTCGCGATGCTCGCGGGCACGCTCGCCGTCGCCTGGGCGATGTTCCTGTCACCGCACGACCTCACCGTGGTGACGACCGTGGTGGCGATGGCGGCCGTGGTCTCCCTCGCGACCGCGCTGCTGCTGGGCCGCTGGGTCGTCGCTCGCAGCCGCGAACTCGCGGTGGCCGCCCGCTCGTTCGGCGACGGCGGTGACTTCTCCCCGCCCGACGGCCCCGCCACCGCCGAACTGGAGTCACTCAGCCGGGAGTTGGCGGCGACCAGCGCCAAGCTCGCCGAGTCCCGCGACCGGGAACGCACCCTGGAGACCTCCCGACGCGAACTGGTCGCCTGGATCTCCCACGACCTGCGCACCCCGCTGGCCGGCCTGCGTGCCATGTCCGAGGCGCTGGAGGACGGGGTCGCCGCCGACCCCGACCGCTACCTGAGGCAGATCCGCACCGAGGTCGAACGCCTCAACGGCATGGTCGGCGACCTCTTCGAACTCTCCCGCATCCACGCCGGAACCCTGCCCCTGAACCCCGCCAGGATCTCCCTGTACGACCTGATCGGCGACGCCCTCGCGGGCGCGGACCCGCTCGCCCGCGAGCACGGCGTACGGCTGGTCGGCGTTGACGTGAACGCCGCCGCCGTCCCGGTCGAGGTCGACGGCAAGGAGATGAGCCGCGTCCTCGGCAACCTCCTGGTCAACGCCATCCGCCGCACCCCCGCCGACGGTACGGTCGCGGTCGCCGCCGAGCGCTCGCCCGACGGCGTGGTCGTGTCCGTGACGGACGGCTGCGGCGGCATCCCCGAGGAGGACCTGCCCCGGGTCTTCGACACCGGCTGGCGCGGCACGCATGCCCGTACGCCCCCGGCGGGCGCGGGTCTGGGTCTGGCCATCGTCCGCGGGATCGTGGAGGCCCACCACGGGCGGGCCACCGTGCGCAACATCCCGGGCGGCTGCCGCTTCGAGGTGGTGCTGCCCGCCGCCGCTTCCTGAACACGGGCGGCACCACCGGTCCTACGCCCGCCGCATCCCGGCCCGCGCGAACTCCGCCATGCCCTCCTCGAAACCGACCTGGGGCTGCCAGCCGAACTCGGCCCGCAGCCGTGCGGAGTCCGCGGTGATGTGCCGGACGTCGCCCAGCCGGTACTCGCCGGTGACGACGGGCTCGGGTCCGCCGCACGCCGATGCCAGCGCCCGTGCCATCTCGCCCACGGTGTGCGGCTCACCGCTGCCGGTGTTGTAGGCGGTCAGCACCCCTGTCCGAGCCCCGCCCTCCAGCGCGGCCACGTTGGCGGCGGCCACGTCCCGTACATGGACGAAGTCCCGGCGCTGACGGCCGTCCTCGAAGACGCGCGGCGCCTCGCCCCGGGTGAGTGCGGACCGGAAGAAGGAGGCGACCCCGGCGTACGGGGTGTCGCGGGGCATCCGGGGCCCGTACACGTTGTGGTAGCGCAGCGACACCGCCGAGCAGCCCGTCGACCGGGCCCAGGCGGCGGCCAGGTGCTCCTGCGTGAGCTTGGTCGTGGCGTACACGTTCCGCGGATCGACCGGCGCGTCCTCCCCCACCAGCCCGGGAGCCGGCGGCTCCCCGCACACCGGGCACGCAGGCTCGAACCGCCCCGCGTCCAGATCGACGACGTCCCGCGGCCCCGGCCGCACCACCCCGTGCCGCCGACACTCGTACCGCCCCTCCCCGTACACGACCATCGACCCGGCCAGCACGAGACGCCGTACCCCCGCGTCGGCCATCGCGGCGAGCAGTACGGCGGTGCCCAGGTCGTTGCGCGAGACGTACTCCGCCGCGTCGGCGATCCCGTTGCCGAGCCCGACCATCGCCGCCTGGTGGCATACGGCGTCGACACCGGCCAGCGCGGCGGCGACCGCCGCAGGGTCCCGCACATCGGCGCCGGGATCCGTCCGGACGTCGTACACGACCGGCTCGTGCCCGTGGGCCGCGAGCGCCTCGACGACATGGGACCCGATGAACCCGGCACCGCCGGTGACCAGTACACGCATACGGCCACGCTAGGTCCGCGACGGCGCCGGACCCCGTGACCGGCCCGGCACGTCATCACTCCGTAAGACGTCGAAGGAGCGTGGGAAGGAGCGTGGGAAGGAGCGTGGGAAGGAGCGTGGGAAGGAGCGTGGGAAGGCGCGTGGGAAGGCGCGTGGGAAGGCGCGTCGGAAAGGGACAAACCGGCACCTCCGCGAGACGCTGCCGTACGCGCCCCTCATCGCCGCCCAGGGAGACCGTCATGGCAACGTCGCCTTCCCCCGCCCGCAACGACTCCTACCGCTTCGACGACCTCACCGCCCTGTTCATCAACTGCACGCTCAAGCCTTCCCCGCAGCTCAGCCACACCCAGGGACTGATCGACAAGAGCTCGGCGCTCATGATGGAGCGCGGTGTCACCACCTCCGAGATCCGGGCCGTCGACCATGACATCGCCGCCGGTGTGTATCCGGACATGACCGAGCACGGCTTCGCGGCCGACGAATGGCCCGCGCTGTACGAGCGGGTGATGGCCGCCGACATCCTGGTCCTGGCCGGCCCGATCTGGCTCGGCGACAACAGCTCCGTCACCAAGAAGGTCATCGAGCGCCTCTACGCCTGCTCCTCGCTGCTCAACTCCCAGGGCCAGTACGCCTACTACGGCCGGGTCGGCGGCTGTCTGATCACCGGAAACGAGGACGGCGTGAAGCACTGCGCGATGAACGTCCTCTACAGCCTCCAGCACCTCGGCTACACGATCCCGCCCCAGGCCGACGCCGGCTGGATCGGCGCGGCCGGCCCAGGACCGTCGTACCTCGACCCGGATTCCGGCGGCCCGCAGAACGACTTCACCAACCGCAACACCGCCTTCATGACCTGGAACCTGATGCACCTCGCAGCCCTGCTCAAGCGCTCGGGCGGCGTCCCCGCCCACGGCAACCAGCGCTCCGAGTGGGACGCCGGCTGCCGTGCCGACGCGGCCAACCCCGAACACCGCTGAGACGCTCACGATCCGCAGGTGGCCGTCGTCGCGCGAATGAGCATGGTCAGCTGGAAAGCAAGCAGCCATGGACGGGCTGACCGCGCAAGTGCGCGCTCACACTGGCGGGCTCTCCGGTCTGGGCAACAAGGAACCCCCGGGTCCCTGACCTGGGGGTTTCGCATGGAGCGGGTGACGAGAATCGAACTCGCGCGCCTCAGGCCTTGCCCCGTGAGAGCGGGTTCCGCACAGCTGTTGTCCGCCCTTAAGGGCACGCCATGGGCAGGGCGCCGTGACCGGTATTACGAAGTGGCCGGTGCGTCGGCTCCGGTCGACAGGGCGAGCAGGAGGGGCTTGGTCGCGATCGTCATCTCGGTCGGCGTTCGCGGGCACCCGCGCTGCAGCCAGTCGGTGGCCACGCCGATGAGCGCGCCGGCGACGAATGCCGCGGGCACGTCGTGCGGGATCACGGACGCGTCCGTGGTGTCCGGCGTCGGGGTGTCGTCCGTGGCGGGAATCTGCCCGGAGGCGTGGGCGGCTGCCGTGGTGCGCAGCCGTACGTGCTCGATGACGCGTGCGCTTCCCGTCGGTCCGAGCAGGCTGCGGTAGAGGCCGGCGTGTTCGGCGAAGTGTGCGAAGAAGGCCGTCAGTGGCGGGTCGGGGTCCTCCGGGTTCTCCGAGGGGGTTGACGGGTTCGCACGGGCCGGGTCGATGGTGAGGACCACCCCGATCAGGTCGTCGATCATCGAGGTGCAGGCGGCCTCGGCCAGTTCGTGCACGTCCTGGTAGTGGGCGTAGAACGTCGAGCGGTTCACCTCGGCCCGATCGACGACGTCGGCGACGCCGATCTGTGAGAGGTCGCGCTCCTCGACGAGGTCGATCAGGGCGCGCTGCAGGGCTGCCCGGCTGCGCCGTACGCGTCGGTCGCCCGGCTGGGCGCTGCTGCTCGTGGTCATGGACATCCTCCGTAGCCTACCGCGCCCCACTCCAAAAACTCCAACGAATGTCGGTTTGCGGTCGAGTGTTGGACAACCAACAGATGTGGGTTAACGTGAGTCTGGAACGTCGCCGCGACGGACAACGGCCTCATCCATGCCGTGCACCGACCAGGAAGCGGTGCACGGCCACAGAGCAGACGG
This sequence comes from Streptomyces sp. T028, assembly GCF_048159505.1. Taxonomy (NCBI): domain Bacteria; kingdom Bacillati; phylum Actinomycetota; class Actinomycetes; order Kitasatosporales; family Streptomycetaceae; genus Streptomyces; species Streptomyces sp. T028. The sequence continues at coordinate 35,168 of NZ_JBLRVZ010000051.1, read as the reverse complement.
AGAAGGACATGAAGGGTTTGAAGGGCAAGCGGATCGTCATTGCCGGGGCTACCGCCGGGATCGGGGCGGCAACGGCCGAGCGGCTCTCGGAGGAGGGTGCCTCGGTCGTCATCGGTGGCAGAAACCTCGATGCCGGGCAGGTGCTGGCCAGGCGTCTGAACGAGGCCGGCGGCAAGGCGATCGCGGTGAAGTTCGACCTGGCCGACGAGGACTCGATCAAGGCGCTCATTGATACGTCCGCCACCGAACTCGGCGGGATCGACGGGCTGTTCAACGTCGGTGCCGAGCTCTCGGCCCAGCACCTGGCCCGGGACAAGAACCTGCTGGACATGGATGTGGCCGTGTGGCGGCGCACCTTCGAGGTGAACCTGTTCGGCTACGCCATCGCCATCCGTGAGGTCATCCCCCACCTGCTGCAGCAGGGCGGCGGGGCGATCCTCAACACCTCGGCGGGCGCGGCCTGGATCGGTGAGGCCGAGCGCCCGGCCTACGGGGCGTCCAAGGCCGCCATCAACTCGCTGGCCCGGCACGTCGCTTCTGCCTGGGGCAAGCAGAACATCCGCGCCAACACCCTCGGGGTCGGCGTGACCCTGACCGAAATCGCGCAGGAGCAGATCGGCGAGGAGTGGCAGGCCCGGATTCTGGCCACGATGCGCAGTCCGCGACTGGGCAAGCCCGCGGATGTGGCCGCGGCCGCCGCCTTCCTGCTGTCCGACGACGCGGAGTGGGTCAACGGACAGGCCTGGGCGGTCGACGGCGGCCTGACCATCCGCGACTGAAGCGCCCCACTGGCCGGGGTGACCGCACTCCTACAACGCCCCCCGCCCTCGATCACCGACCCCCATCAGCGCCGTCGGTGGGCCGCCCAGCGCCCGGTTCGCCGGCTGACGACGGCCATGCGTCGGCGGCTGGGCCCGACACGACCGGATGCCGCGTCCAGCCCGCCCCACCTGCTCACCATCCCCCTTGTGTATCCGCAGTTCGAGAAATTGGAGCGTCATGAACCTCAACCTCACCAGCAAGACCGCTGTCGTCACCGGAGCCAGCCGGGGCATTGGACTGGCCACCGTCCGGACCCTGATCGGCGAGGGTGTCCGTGTCGTGGGCGCCGCCCGTACCGTCACGCCCGAGTTGAAGGAGACCGGTGCGCATGCGGTGTCGGCGGACCTGGGCACCGCGGAAGGGGTCTCCGCTCTCATCGACGGCGCGCTGGCCGAGCTGGGCGGCATCGATCTGCTGGTGAACAACGTGGGCGGCGGGGACGGGGCGACCGTCGGCTTCCTCGACGTCGCCGAGTCCGAGTGGACCAGCGCGTTCGACATGAACGTGCTCAGCACCGTCCGTGCCACCCGGGCGGCCCTGCCCAGCCTGATCGAGCGCCGGGGAGCGATCGTCAACGTCTCGTCCATCATGGCCCTGATGCCCGGAGGCTTCCCGCCCGCCATCAGCTCGGCCAAGGCGGCGGTCACCGCGATCGGCAAGGCGCTGTCCGAGGAGTTCGGTCCCCAGGGTGTACGGGTGAACACCATTTCCCCCGGCCTGGTCAACACCTCCGTCTACTCGGACCCGGGCGGCGCGGTTGCCCAGTGGGCCGCCGCGTCCGGCATGAGTCTTGCCGACTTCCGCCAGCAGATGGTGAAGGGCCAGAACGTCACGACCGGCCGCATGACCGAAGCGGAGGAAGTGGCGGCCCTGATCGCGTTCCTCCTGTCCGACGTGGCCGGAAACATCACCGGCGCCGACTACGTCATTGACGGCGGCACCGTCAAGACCGTCTGAATTCGACTGGCGAAGTTGTTGACGTGTGCACTCCGAACGAAGGCCGACTTCTGTCGTAGGTGAGCGCGACGGTACGGGTGGGCATGGCCGAGGACTTGACGTCGTCCCCGCTGATACGGCGCAGGACCGGACCGCTCTCGTCCACGGCGCCTTGGGCAAGGGGCTGGTGCAGGGGAGCCGCGACTTGGCGGCGTCGCGCCGAGCGACTCACGCACCCATCCCCGGGGCGACGTCAATCACAGTGGATTCGGGAAATGTCCGTCCGGTGCCGGCGCTCGTCGAAGGGTGCTGCTCTTCCCGCTGATTTGTTTTCCCGGTCGCGCTCATGCATGGGCGGCGAGTGTAGCCACAGCCGGTACTGCGGGTGTGTCCGAAACAAACCAGGCGACCGCCATGCCACGGGGGTGTGACGCCAGGCTCCGTCAGTGCGCTGGACAAGGTGGCTACGGGGAAGTGTGCCAACGGAAAGACCAGCCTTGACGACGATCCAGCACAGCCGGGCGGGAAGACGGCAGGCCATGCGGCGGATCCGGCTGCGACGTTCTCCCGTCGCACCGTTGCTGGTGCTTGCCTGGACGGGCGCGGCGGCCGTGCTGTGGCTGTGGTGGCGGGGCACCCCCGCCGTCGCCGCGACCACCGCCGACCGGCTGACGAACGCGGGCCGGATCACCGGACTGCTCGCCGGCTATGTGATCGCCCTGGTGATCGCCCAGATGGCGCGGGTCCCGACCCTCGAGCGCCGGGTCGGGTCCGACCGCGTGGTGCGATGGCACGCGAGAAGCGGCCGCTACGCGCTGACCCTGACCCTCGCCCACGTCGTGCTGATCCTTTACGGATACGCGCTGCAGGCGAACACCGGCATCGTGGCGCAGACGGTCTCCGTCGTCACCGGCTACCCGAGGATGATCGAAGCGGCCGTCGGCACGGTGCTGCTGTTCTTCGTCGGCTTCGTGTCCGCCGGTGCAGTGCGCCGCCGTATGCGCTACGAGCTCTGGTACTACCTGCATCTGCTCACCTATGGCGCGGTCTACCTCGCCTTCTGGCACCAACTCGCCACGGGCAGTGAGTTCGTCGGCAACACCACCGCCCGCGCGGCCTGGTACGCCCTGTACCTCACGGTCGGCGCCCTCCTGCTGTGGTACCGCTTGCTCACCCCGGTACGGCTCAACCTCCGGCACCGCATGCGGGTCGATTCGGTCGTCCAGGAGGCGCCGGGCGTGGTCTCCCTGCTGATCCGCGGCCGGCGACTGCACCGACTGGGCGCCGAGGCGGGCCAGTTCTTCCGCTGGCGGTTCCTCACCAAGGGACTGCGGTGGAGCACCAACCCGTACTCGCTGTCGGCGCCGCCCCGCCCCGACCTGCTGCGGATCACCGTCAAGGCCGTCGGCGGACACAGCGCGGCGCTGGCAGGGCTGCGGCCGGGAACGCGTGTGTGGGCGGAAGGGCCGTATGGGGCGATGACCGCCGGCCGCCGCAGCCGCGGCAAGGTGCTGCTGCTCGCGGCCGGAGCGGGCATCACGCCGCTGAGGGCACTGTTCGAGACGCTCCCCGGCGCACCGGGAGACCTGACCTTGCTCTACCGGGCCCGTACGGCGGAGGAACTGGCGCTGCGGGACGAGCTGGAGGCGATCGCGGACGCGCGCGGGGCGCAGCTGCTGTACGCCGTGAACAAACCCGACGGCCGCCGGACGCCGATCACCGCGAAGATGCTGCGCAGGATCCTGCCGGACATCGCACGTCACGACGTGTACCTGTGCGGGCCGCCGGGGCTGGCCGAGGAGTCGTACGCCGCACTTCGCGAGGCAGGTGTCCCGCACCGCCGAATCCACCACGAGTCGTTCGAGTTCTGAGGCGGAGCCGTGACAGTTCGTACTGCTGATGCGCTGGTGGTCCAGTGAGGAAGAAACATCCGTTCCGCCACGCGCTGCTGGCCACGGTCGGCACCGTCTCCGGCATCGTGCTGCTGCTCGCACTCAAGCCGACCACGGACCCGTCACTGGCACGGGCCCAGCCGGTGATCACGTCGAGCGCCGCGTCCCCCTCCGCCTCGGCGTCCTCGCACTCCGCGTCCTCGCACTCCGCGTCCTCGCACTCCGCGTCCGCGTCACCCTCGCCGTCGAGGACGCCCAGGCAGAAGCACACCGCCGCGAGCGCGCAGCCGTCGCACACGCCGTCGGCCGCCCCCGCGCAGACCGGCAGCGCCTCCTCCGCACCCAGGACCACCTCGGCCGCACCCACCACGCGTACCGTCACCGGGGCCACCGCCCAGACGAAGTACGGACCGGTCCAGGTACGGATCACCCTCACCGGCAGCAAGATCACCGGGGCGACCGCGGTCCAGTCTCCCGACGAGACGGCCCGGAGCAAGGACATCAACTCCACGGCCGTCCCCAAGCTCAACCAGGAGACGCTGCAGGCGCAGAGCGCGAACATCGACACGGTGTCCGGCGCCACGTACACCAGCGAGGGCTACAAGCAGTCCCTGCAGAGCGCCCTGGACCTGGCCGGAGTTTAGGCCACTGACCTGGGTTTCATCGTGGAGCGGGTGACGAGAATCGAACTCGCGCTCTCAGCTTGGGAAACGACGGCGCCTGGGCGGGCTCTGATTGCTCTGACCAGCGGAGATACCTGGTGCTTGGGGTGCCCTTGTGGGTCGGATTGCACCGCTGTTGACCGTGGTTTTCCGTTCTTACGGGCACGCTGAGGGCACGGAATCCCGGAAGGGGGAGGCCAGTGCCACTGAGGGGACAACTCCGCACGGGCCGCCCCGCGCGGAGATCGGCTGTTGAAGCCGCGTTGCGGCTGCATGGCACGCACCAGCCTGCGGCACTGGATTCCTCCGTCATCCGGTCCGAAGCCCGTGCACTTGCCACCCGCTATGCCATTTTCAATGGCATACTCGAAGCGTGACCGATGACGACGTGGACTTCCTGCCTGGCGACGGCCCCACCAGCGGTATCTCCGTCACGCTGACCGCCGGAACTCTGCAGGCCATCCGCGAGCGAGTCGGCAAGCGGGGCGTCTCGGCCTACCTGGAGAAGGCGGCCCAGCGGCAGATCGAGCGGGACAACCTGGACGAGCTGATCGCGGACTTCGACAAGGTGCACGGACCGGCCGACCCCGAGGCCGTGGCAGCCAAGCGCGCCCGGCTGACCGGTGGCGCTTCACATGCTGGGGCGGCCGCGTGAGCGGTGCCCTGGTCCTGGACAGCGAGGGCCTGGCGAAGGCCGTACAGCGTGATCGGGAAATCCACGAGTGGCTGACGGCGGCTCGCGACGCGGACCTGCCGGTGATCACCTCAGCCGCCGTGCTGGTCGAGGTGATCCACCCGAAGATCAACGACGCCGCACTGAAGTGGACCCTGTCCCGCCTGAGTGTCGAGCCGGTGACCCAGGCCGTCGCGCAATCCGCTGCCGCTTTGCTGCGAGCAGCGGGGCTGCACGGCCACAAGTACGCCATCGACGCCATGCTGTGCGCGACCGCCCTGCAGCATCCCGGCCGGGTGACGATGCTGACTTCCGGTGCAGAAGACATCGGGCTGCTCACTGCCGAGCATCCACGCGTGAATGCGGAGAAGGTCTGAGCCGAGACGCCTGTAGAGACGGCGCTCGCTGTGCGGAGGTCGCCATGACGCTGACCGTGCTGGTTGTTCCGTCGCCGTACCAGGCACACGCACCAGGAAGGCGGTCAATGCTGCTCGTCTCCTGGCGGATACGCTCGACCTCGCGCTCCAGGCGCTCGAAGTCGGCTTCCTCGTCGCCGTCGTCGCTGAAGGTGAATTCTTCGAGCAGGCGCTGGAACCGGAGCGTGACCTGGACGAGGGAGGAGACGTCCGTGTGGAGTTCCTGCGCGGTCTCCTCGTCGGCGTCGAGGGCGTGCACCTTGCCGGAACCGGGGTCGAGGTGGGCGTTGAGCAGCCAGCCGATGACGGGCCATTCGCCCGCATCCTCCGAGGCGTCCTCGAAGTCCTCGGCGTCGACGACGTCCTGGACGAGGGGTAGCAGGCTGTCGTCCTCGTCGGGCTGACGCAGCAGGAGCGTCCCGGTGGGGACGCCGACGGTCTGCAGGAGGCGGGCGCCCTCGGTGTCCGCTGTGGAGGGCGGGAAGGCTGTGGCGGGCAGGGTCGCGAGCCGGTCCTCGCCGAAGATGTCGGCGAGTTGGCTGCGGGTGGCGTCGAAAAGCACTGCCGGAACTCCGAGTCTGAGGAAACCGGCACGGGCGGCGGTCCAGAAGACACGCCGTCCACGGACCGGCACGGCGGGCGTGCGGGGGCGCAGCAGCGTACTCCCGCCGCCGCCCGGAGTCGGCGGTGGACTGTGCAGCCTAGGGGCGACGGCGGATGGGTTTGAGGAGCTGGCGGTGGACCGGTTTCCGGGGTGGCGCGGATGCACCACGGCCAGCGGGATGCACAGCGCAGGACTGCCGCGTGCACCAGGCAGCAGCGGGTGTCCGTCAGCGGCCAGCACGACACCGGCGAGCTTTCGGACCACAAGGCTGAGGGCTCACGCACGTGGATCGCGCGAAGGCGCCCATGTGAAGCCGCAGGTCAGCGGTGGCCTCAGGCGCGGAGGTCGATGAGCGGTCGGCACTCGCCGGGCACTCGTGCCCTCCGCGTGCCCAATCTTCTGGCGTCCGGCAAGCCGAAATCTCTTCAAGAAGAGCGGGTGACGAGAATCGAACTCGCGCTCTCAGCTTGGGAAGCGACGGCGCTTGGGCGGGCATATGGCGTTGACCTGCGCAGACTCGATGTGATGCTGAGGGTGTGGGGGCCTCGTGACACCGTGTCGGCCGTGGTTGTCCGCTCTTACGGGCACGCTGCGGGCACGGCTTCGAAGGGTGGCACGCGGAGCGAGCGCGAGTACGAGTACGAGTGGCGGTCGGTAGGTGCCGGACGTCGGGGCCTGCGCGGTCAGGAGCCTTCCGCCGGAACGTCCGCGGCACGCGGTTCTTCCTGCCGTGGCAGCGCCCGGCGGGTACGGACCGGGGAGAGGAGGACGGGCAGGAACGCCGTCGCCAGGAGGGCACCGCCCGCCCAGAGGGTGGTTCGCAGGGTTGTCAGTTCGCCGAGCAGGCCGGCCACCGCGGCACCGACCGCTAGTGCGCCGGTGAGCAGGAAGCGGAAGGTGGCGTTCATCCGGCCGAGGAGGTGGTCCGGCGTCATGTGCTGGCGCAGGCTGACACCGAGGACGTTGTCCATGCCGATCTTGAGCATGGCCAGCAGCCAGCCCACCCCCGCCACCCACAGCCAGGCGCCGCGGTCGACGAGCGGTACGAGCAGTCCCGCAGGCGCCAGGCAGAGGCCGGCGAGGGCGAGGGCACGTCCATGGCCGAGGCACGCGGCGATGGGGCGGGCCCAGCGGGCGCCGAGGAGGAGACCGGCTCCACCCGCTGCCCAGAAGAGGCCCAAGGCACCTGCGGGGTAGTGGAGTTGGCGGACGAACAGTACCGGGAGCATGGTGTTGATAATCTGGGTGCCGAGATTGCTGAGTGCCGCGGTGAGGGCGAGGGCTCTGAGTTCCCTGTTGCCGAGGACGTGCCGCAGTCCCTCGGCGATCTGTGCTCTCAACCGGGTGGGCCGACCTCGGACGGTCAGGGGCGGTGCCGGTGTGCGATGGACGGCGGTGAGCCGCAGCGCGGAGGCCAGATACGCTGCCGCCGCGCAGGCCACGGCCACCGGTGCCGTGAGCAGTTGGACGAGTCCTCCGCCGGCGCCTCGCCCGGCGACGTTGCCGGCGGCGATGAGGCTCACCACCGCGGCGTTCGCCCGTACAAGGCCGTCACGGCCGACTAGTTGGGGCAGCACGCTCTGTGAGCCGACGTCGAAGAACACAGTGGCACAGCCGGTCAACAGTACGACCATGTAGAGGTGGCCGAGCGTGAGGGCGTCCAGCCACCAGACCAAGGGGATCGAGGCGAACAGCGCCGCACGGGTCAGATCGGCGGCGATCAGCACCGCACGATGGCGCATTCTGTCCACCCACGCTCCGGCGGGGAGACCGATGAGCAGAAAGGCGACGGTGCTCAGCGCGGCGAGCGCGCCGACCTGGCCGGGAGTGGCGTCGAGCGCGGACACGGCGATGAGCGGGACGGCGACGTAGGTGGTGCTGGTGCCGAGCTGGCTCAGGGCCGTCGAGGCGAACAGGGTGCGGAAGTCCCGTACGCGCCAAGGAGAGCCGGGCCGCACGGACTCCTTCGCCGATGACCGTGAGGTGGTTCGCGGCGTGCGGTGTCGCATCGTGGTCACTTACCGGGTCCGGGAGCGGTGAGCCCCGCAGCGCTCGCCCTCGCCGAGGGCGACGGCCCGCGTTTCCGCCACCGGGTGGCCGCGACGCCGGCGAGCACGATGGCCGCCCCGGCGATGACACGCGGGCCGAGTTCCTCGTCGAGGACGATCGCCCCCAGTGCCACCGAGACAACGGGCAGGAGATAACCGACGGCGGCCGCGCTGGTCGCTCCCTCGTCCGCGATGAGCCGGTAGCTGAGGTAGAAGGTGAACCCCGTGCTGAAGACCCCGAGGACGGCGACGGCGAGTACGGCCCGCGGAGCGATGTCCATGTGCGTCGTGCCGTCGGCCAACGCGGCCGGAGCGGAGAGCGCGGTGGCGGCGACGAGCTGGGCCGCCGAGAGAGCCAGGGGGCCGGTTCCCCGACCGGTCAGCCGGCTCCCCATGTAGGCGAAGCCGACCGCGTAGCTCGCCGACGCCCCGAGCAGCGCGAGCGCGCCCCCGCTCAGGAGTCCGGTCGCCTCCCAGGGGGCGAGGATGACCAGCGTTCCGGCGAATCCGAGCACCAGTCCGCCCAGGCGGACCGGATGCGTTCCGCGTTCCGTGCCGATGGCGAAGCCGATCAGCACGGACCACAGCGGAGTCGTCGCGTGCAGCACGCCGGCCGGCCCGGAGTCGACGGTCTGCTCGCCGATGCCGAAGAGGAGGAACGGCAGTGCGTTGCAGAAGAGGGCGGCCACGACGAGGCGCGCCCACGTTCCGCGGTCCCGTGGCAGCGACTGGCGCGCGGCGCGGGCCAGGACGAGCAGGACGGCCGCGCCGAGAGCGGAGCGGACGAAGGCGATCTGGAAGGGCGTGAGGCCGCTGTCGAGAGCGAGCTTGATCCACAGAAACGCCGACCCCCACAGCAGTGCGAGCGCGGTCATCCGTATGAGCGAGCCACCTCGGCCGTCGATCACTCTTCGCCTCCCTACGAGATCGTTCGGCTTCGAATGCTGCCGGGGCAGGTCACAACAGGACAAGCGCAAAGTTCTGCAAGACCTTTAAGCTCTGCTACATGCTTGATGTGCGGCGTATGCAGGTCCTCCGGGCGGTCGTCACCAGCGGGTCGATCACCGCGGCAGCCGCGAACCTGGGGTACACCCCGTCCGCGGTCAGCCAACAGGTGGCGGCACTGGAGAAGCAGGCCGGCATTCCGCTGCTGGCACGGGTCGGGCGCGGCGTCGAGCCGACGGAAGCGGGCCGATTGCTCAGTGAGTACGCGGCTGTCATCAGCAGGCAGGTGACCGCGGCGGAGACGGCGCTGGCCGACCTGCGGGCCCGCATCACAGGCGTGCTGTCGATCCGCTACTTCGCCACGGCCGGCGCCACCCTCGTGGCGCCCGCGCTCGCCCGGCTCCGGCAGGAGCACCCCGGCCTCCGGCTCGACCTCGGGATGACCGACCCCCAGGACCCGCTGACCGAGGTGACGGAGGGCCGGGCCGACCTCGCCGTGGTGGTCCGGCCGCGCGGCCGGACCCACGAAGGCGTTCACCTCGTCCATCTGCTCGACGACCCCTATCGCGCGGTCCTCCCCGCAGGGCACCCGCTCGCCGCCAAACGGGTGCTTGACCTGACCGACCTCGCCCACGAGTCCTGGGTCCGCGGCGACGGCCCCGGCCCCTGTCTGGACCCCGTGATCGAAGGCTGCGCGGCGGCGGGCTTCAGCCCGAACTTCGTGGTGGAGAGCGAGGACCACACCACGACGCAGGGGTTCGTCGCCGCCGGCCTGGGGATCGGCCTCATCCCGACCATGGGGTTGACGCACCGTCACCCCGCCGTCGTCGTACGCAAGGTGCGGGGGCCGGAACCGGTCAGGGTCATTCAGGCAGCGGTGCGGGAGGCGTCGTCCGGCCGCCCCGCACTCCGAGGGCTGCTCGCGGGGCTCCGGCACGTGGCGCAGGAACTTGCTCCAGCTGTTGAGCGTGGTCTCCCTGAGCGGTTTCGATGAGTCGCTTGCGCAGCAGGGCGGCTCCGGTTCCGGAGAGTCAGTCCGCGAGCGTACGCAGTCCGGCGTGGATGATGCGCAGCGCCTCGATGCCGGCGTGCCGGCGCCCCGACGAGGAGCGGCAACGGGAGGTCGCCGCCGGGCTCGATGGCCTGGGGCGGGCCGAGCGTGCGAAGCACCACAGCGACGACCCTGCCCGCCAACCCACGCACCACAACGAGGAGGCTGCCGAGAGCCAATGGTGCGGTTGTGGTGCGCGCTCCGCGCACCGGTCTAGACAACAAAGAACCCCTGGGTCTCTGACCTGGGGGTTCATCATGGAGCGGGTGACGAGAATCGAACTCGCTCAAGTGTGATTGCCGCGCGTCTGTCCACGTCTGCACAGGCATCCGTCCGCGCGGTGCATCTGAAGGCCATGTCGTCGCGTCGGCGTACGAGGTGATTCCGGGCACTCCCTGACGATCTCCCCCCGAAGCGCGTGCAGCACACGGTGCGGCCTCCGCCGTACTCGTCCGTGGCCCAGCCTGCTCACGCATCGCCCCCCTTCGTTCGCCTGTCGACCCATGCTAAGTTACGACTAGTAACCTACTGGTCGTAACTTAATGGGGTCGGTGAGATGGCGAACAGCAGCAGAGTTCTCGTGGTGGGCGGATACGGCACGGTGGGGATGCTCATCAGCGATCTGATCGCCCGTAGACATCCAGACGTGGACGTGGTCGTCGGAGGCCGGCGCTTCTTCAAGGCGGAAGCGGCGGCACGGCTCCATGGCCTCGCGGGCGGGGTACGGATCGACGTCACGGACGACGATCCGCTCGCCACCGTCGACCCGCTTCCGGACGCGGTCCTGGTGGCCGTCAACGATCACGACGACCGTCTGCTCCACTCCGCCGCCCGGCGGGGCATCCCTCTCGTCGACATCGCCCGCTGGCTGGACCGCGTCGAGGACGCGCACCGGGCCCTGGCATCGGAAACGGTGACCGCCCCGGTCGTCCTCGCCTCCGGCTGGATGGCGAGCGCGGCCGCGGTGACCGTGGCGGCACACGGCGGAAGCGCACCGGCCGACCATGTCGACATCGACATCCTGTTGAGCCTCCAGGACAGGACCGGCCCCGACTCCGCGACCGGCTTCGTCGACGTGCACCGGCCCTTCGAGCTCTGGAAGAACGGTGAGCCGCGCACCGTGCGAGGCATGTCCGAACCTCGCACGGTCACCTTCGGCAACGGCCGGACCCGTACCTGCCGCCTCTTCAGCAGCCCCGAGCAGGCGACCCTGGTGACCGCCGGTCACGCGCGAGGTGTCTCGGTGCGCATGGCCTTCGACCACCGTCCCACCAACTCGGCGTTCGCCGCGCTGGTGAACTCCGGTCTGTGGGCGAGGCTTTCGAAGGAGCGCAGGTTCGGGATCCTGCACAGTCCGGCAGAGAAGGACGGCGTTTCGCACGAGTTCGTCGTCACCGTCGAAAACGGCCCGTCCACCCGCACGATCCTGGTCAAGGACCCCGAAGGACAGGCTCATCTCACGGCGGTCGGCGCGGTGACGCAGCTGGAACGCGTGCTGGGGCTGAACGATCGCGACCGGCCCGATCCGGGGATCTCCTTCCCCGAAGGCGCGAAGGACGTCGCGGCCGATGTCGCCGCCATGGAGTCGATGGGCGTGCGGTTCACGGAACTCTCCCGAAGCCAAGCCGGTCCAGCCGCTCCGGCACGGACGGCATAAAGGACTGCGCGCACCTGGCCCGCCGGCCTCACCGCGCAACTGCTCCAGCCCAAGAGCGAGTCCCTGAGCCTGAGTCTGGGCGTCGAGTCGGCCAGCCGTATGAACGACTTCTTCGAGGCGTTCAACATCGGCACCGAGGCCCGCTCGTTCACCCATCTGGACCTGTCCGAGGACGACTACGGCATCAACGTCTGGCCCGACCTCGAAGGGTTCCGCGCGAAGACCGAGGCGTACTACGCCGAGGCGGGCCGGGTCGCGCGCACCCTCACCACGGTCTTCGCCGACGCCCTCGGCCTGCCGCACGACTTCTTCGCCGCCCTCACCGACCACTCCGTCGACGTGCTCCGGATGAACAACTACGCCCTGTCCGAAGGCGTGGTCACCCTGGACGGCGACCTGACGGGCATGGGCGAGCACACCGACTTCGGCCTCGTCACCGTGCTCTGGGCCGACCAGGTGGCCGGCCTCCAGGTCCTGGGCCTCGACGGGGTCTGGCACGACGTCGCTCCGGCGGACGGCGCCCTGCTGGTCAATCTCGGCGACCTGACCGCCCGGCTGACCAACGACCGCTGGATGTCGACCCTGCACCGGGTCAAGCCGCCGATCGTCGACGGCACCATCCAGCGCCGCCGCTCGGTCGCGTACTTCCACGACGGCAACATCGACGCCGCCATCTCCACGCTCCCGAGCCACCTGGACGCCGACAACGGCCTCGCCTACGAGCCCATCGTCGTCCGCGACCACATCAAGGCCAAGCTCGCCGGCTCCCGGCAGGGCAAGGCGAACACCGCCGCGGTCCGCGAAGCGGCCCGGGTGCTGGCCGCGGCGAAGGACGCTCCCGCGTAGGACGTCACGCCGGTGAAGTCCCGTTCCACCAGGGCCTGTTCGAGGCCCTTCCCTTCTGCGCGGCCATACCTGCTGCTAGGTTGGGCAGCGCAAGCGGCTAGCACGTGCTAGTTCCAGGTGTGCAAGGCTTCCGCTGCCCTTCCGCTGGACGACGACGCCTTCTGGAGGCGCCACATGACCCCCTTCGACACCGCCGTCGAAGCCGTACGAGCCGACGACCTCACCCCCGAGCAGGCGGCTGCGGACGTGTACGCCCTGCTCACCGATGACGAACGGCTCGGCCTGCTGGACGGGGACACCCCGTTCTGGCAGGGCCTGGGCATGATCCGCGCCGAGGGCTACAACTCCCGCCCGTATGTGCACGGTGCGGTCGACCGTCTCGGCATCCCGGGCATCCGCTTCGCCGACGGCCCGCGCGGCTGCGTACCCGGCCGGGGCACCGCCTTCCCGGTCTCCACGGCACGCGGCGCCACCTGGGACATCGCGCTGGAGGAGCGGGTCGGCGAGGTCATCGGCCGTGAAGTGCGCGCCCAGGGCGCCAACTTCTACGGCGGCGTGTGCGTGAACCTGCCCCGCCATCCCGCCTGGGGGCGCTTTCAGGAGACGTACGGCGACGACCCGTACCACCTGGGCGAGTTCGGCGCGGCCCTGACCCGCGGCACGCAGAAGTACGTGATGGCGTGCGTGAAGCACTACGCCCTCAACTCCATGGAGAACGCCCGCTTCACCGTCGACGTCACCGTGGCCGAAGACGTCCTGCACGACGTGTATCTCCCGCACTTCAAACGGGTGGTGGACGAGGGCGTCACCGGGGTGATGACCTCATACAACTCCGTCAACGGCGAGTGGGCCGGACAGCACCCCTACCTCCTGACCGAGGTGCTGCGCGAGCAGTGGGGCTTTCGGGGCATCACCGTCAGCGACTTCGTGTGGGGCTTCCGCGACCCCGCCAAGTCGCTTCAGGCGGGCCTGGACCTGGAGGAGCCCTTCGCCCAGCAGCGCACCACGCACCTGCGCGAGCGGCTGGACGCCGGGGCAACCTCGTGGGCGGCGGTCGAGCGGTCCGGTCTGCGGCTGCTGGCCGCCCAACTCCGCTCCTACGCCTCCCGGTCGGACGGCGACTTCGGCCCCGAGACCATGGCGACGGCAGAGGCCCGCGCCCTGGCCCGCACGGTCGCCGCCCGCGCCGTGGTCCTGCTGAAGAACGAGCCCGTGCAGGGCACCCCGGTCCTCCCGCTCGATCCGGCGCAGGTGACGTCCATCGCCGTGATCGGCCGCCTGGCGAACACACCCAACATGGGTGACCACGGCTCCTCCGACGTCCACCCGCCCAGTCACGTCACGCCCTTGGAGGGCATCAGGGCCGCCTTTCCCGGCGCCGAGATCACCCTGGTCGAGGACGACGGCCCGCTCCGCGCGGCCGAGGCGGCCCGCTCCGCACAGGTCGCACTCGTCGTCGCCGGGTACACCGCGGCCGACGAGGGCGAGTACGTGGGCCGTGACGCCACCGCCCGGCCCGAACTGCTCGCCCTGTTCCCGCCCGCGCCACCGCAGGTGCTGGAGGCCATGAAGGCGGGCGCGGCCACCTCCGAGCACACCGAGGCGATCACCGCGAACGGCGGCGACCGCACCTCGCTGACCCTGCGCCCCATCGACGAGGAGATCATCCGCGCGGTCGCCGCGGCCAACCCGCGCACCGTGGTCTGCGTCGTGGCCGCCGGTACGGTCCTCACCGAGTCCTGGCGGCACCACGTCCCGGCGATCCTGCTCACCTGGTACCCGGGCATGGAGGGCGGGCACGCGCTCGCCGACGTCCTCACCGGCGCCCACAACCCCTCCGGCCGCCTCCCGTTCGCCATCCCGACCTCGGCCGAGCACCTGCCGCCGTACGACCGCGACGCCACCGCCATCACCTACGGCCGCCTCCACGGCCAACGCCTCCTGGACGACCTCGGCGCACAGCCCGCCTACCCGCACGGCTACGGGCTCTCCTACACCACGTACACCATCGACAAGGCCACGACAGCCTCGGTCGAGGACATCGGGGCGCGCCTGACGGTACGGGTCACCAACACCGGCGGGCGCGACGGGCGGCACGTCGTCCAGGTCCACGGCCGCCACCCGCACGGCCCGCACCCCGACGAGAGGCCCCTCATAGGCTTCGCCACGGTCGAGGTCCCGGCCCGCGCCTCGGCCGTCGTCGAGGTCGAGACGTCCTTCCTGCCGCTCGCCCACTGGGACCCGGCAGCCCGGCTCCGCATCCCGCCCACCGCCGAGGAGATCGTCCTCACCGTGGGCTCGTACGCCAACGACCCGGACGCCGTGGTGCTGCGCCTGAACGGCTGACCTACGGCGGCTGCCTCACCGACGCGTGGACTCCCGGCGGACGAGGACGGCGTCCTCCAGCGATGCGCGGGGCGGCAGCGGCCGCCCGTCGAGGCGGTGGAGGACCAGAGCGGCGAAGGAACGGCCGAGAGCCGTCGTATCGATACGGACGGTCGACAGACCGGGCACGAAGACAGCGGCCGGCAGGGTGTCGTCGTGCCCGATCACCGCGAGCTGCCCGGGCACGTCGATGCCCGCGCGCACGGCGGCACCCACGACCACGGCGGCCGCGTCGTCGTTGAAGGCCGCGACGCCGGTGACCCCGGCCTCGCGCCACTCCCGTACGGCACGGTCGGCAGATCCGTCACGGTGGTCGACGTACCGGTGCCTGAGCGGCGGCAGCCCCAGGGAACGGGCCGCTTCCTGCGCGGCCCGGTACCGGGCGTCGACGAGGAAAGCCGGGCGGGCGGTGCGGTGGGTGACATAGGCGAGGTCCCGGTGTCCGCACGCGTACAGGTGCTCCACCTGAAGCCGCGGCCCCCTGCTGACGGCGACGGAGAGATCGACCGGCTCCGGGTCCACGGGATCGGGAACGATCTCCAGAACCCCGCAACGCCGCATGGAGGCGACGTCGTCCGCACTGAACGGGGTGATGCCATGGACGAGATCGGGATTCAGCGCCTCCCACAGCGGCCGCCCCCGGCCGCCGGTAGGACGCGTCTGCGTGACGAGGCAGTAGTCGTGCTCCGCCAAGGCCGACTCCACCGTCTCCAGATAGTCACGCAGACCCGCCGCGTCGATCGGCCAGTCCGGCAGCACGAGGAGAACGAGCCTGCTGCGGCCGCTGCGCAGGGTCCGGGCGGCACTGTTGGGCCGGTACCCGAGGCGCTGCGCGGCCTCCAGCACCCGCTCCCGCGTGCTCTCGGAGATCGTCTGCCCCTCGGTGCGGTTGAGGACGAAACCGACGGTCGCCCGCGACACCCCCGCCTCACGCGCGACATCCACGGCCGTCGCCCGCCGCGACGCCCCCGGCTCCGGCACCTTCCGCCCCACCTCGTCATAGGGGGACAACCCCCGGCCCGCCAACGCTACGGCGCCATGCTAGTTCGCGCCCACCCGCCATGGCCTGGCCCGGTGAGGGGCGTTGCCGTTCGCGGTCAGAGCCGGTTGTCCGCCGTGACCGCCGAGAACCCGTGCCCTACACGTGCCCAGTCTTCGTGGGCCCAGCGGCTGGTTCCTGCGGAGAAAACCTCGCCAATGCACAAGCCCCAGGCCGCTGACCTGGGGCTTCAAGAAGAGCGGGTGACGAGAATCGAACTCGCGCTCTCAGCTTGGGAAGCGACGGCGCTTGAAGCGGCGCAGGGCATCTGACCTGCGCATACGTACCCG
The DNA here is from genome assembly GCF_048159505.1 of Streptomyces sp. T028. NCBI lineage: Bacteria > Bacillati > Actinomycetota > Actinomycetes > Kitasatosporales > Streptomycetaceae > Streptomyces > Streptomyces sp. T028. Next base: position 18,902 of record NZ_JBLRVZ010000051.1, on the reverse strand, counting down.
GGTGTGGCGCTCGGGAGCGCACGATCGGACCGTAGTCGACCGTGGCTCACCGGTCTTATGGGCACGCAGTGGGCACGGCGCTCAGCGACGGGTGGGTGCCGCGTTGAAGGGGCCCACCTTTCGCACGGGGTCGTCCGCGTCGGGGCCGACTGTGCGGAGTCATCGCGTGTGCACATGGATGGCTGGCCCTTCCTGGGGTGCCGCCTGCCCTTGCCCGTGAGGTGGCGCTCTGGATCACCGACCGTCGCGCAGCTTCGTTTCTGTTCCGCCGAACAGGCCCCAGGGCACTCCATGGCAGCCCCCGGCCCGAGCTCACCTGCTGTCGCAGGGGATCGACCGCGCTTGAGCTTGCATCAGGAAACTGATCGGTTTACAGTCTCTGGAAACCGATCGGTTTCTCGTTCTCCTGGAGAGAGTCATGACTGTTTTGAAGGGCGCGAACGTCTTTGTCACCGGCGGCAGCCGCGGCCTCGGCAAGGCGCTGGTGGAGGAGCTGTACGCGCGCGGCGCCCGCAAGGTCTACGCCACGGCACGCGACCCGCGCAGCGTGACGCACCCCGACGCCGTCCCGGTCGCGCTGGAGGTCACCGACCCGGCCTCCGTGGCGGCCGCTGCCGCGCAGGCGCAGGACGTCACCGTGCTGATCAACAACGCCGGTGCCTCGGTCGGCGCCTCCTTCCTCGACGCCCCGGTCGACGACGTACGCCGGGAGTTCGAGACCAACTTCTACGGCCCGCTCCTGGTCGCCCGTGCCTTCGTGCCGGTCATCGAGGGCAACGGTGGCGGCCACCTTCTCAACGTGCACTCCGTGCTGTCCTGGCTGGCGCTCGGCGGCTCCTACAGCGCGTCCAAGGCCGCCCTGTGGTCGCAGACCAACTCCCTGCGCCTGGAGCTCCAGCCGCGCGGCATCGCCGTCACCGGCCTCCATGTCGGCTACGTCGACACGGACCTCGCGGCTGGCATCGAGGCGCCCAAGTCCGACCCCCGTGACGTCGCCGCACTCGCCCTCGACGGCGTCGAGACCGGCGCGTACGAGGTACTCGCCGACGACATCTCCCGACAGGTCAAGGCGGGCCTGGCGGGCGACCCGGCCGCGCTGTACCCCCAACTCGCCGAGTAGGCCAGTTTTCTGAGACCGGAAAGGGCATTGCGATGAGTGCGAGTTCAGAGACGAAGAAGTTCTACGCCCTGAACATGTTCGACGTGGTTGACCTGGAGAAATACCTTGCGTATTTCAGCCGCTTGCCCGAAGTGGCCCCGCAGTACGGTGGTCGAATGGTGGCGTTCGGCCGCTTCCGGGACAACGTGGCCGGTGACCTCACGCCACGGCAGGTGCTGTTCCTCGTTGAATGGGAGTCCGAAGAGGCGTTCAACCGCTTCCGGGACGATCCGGAACTGGCCGACCTGCATCCGCTGCGGGAGAGCGGGACGGCGTCCTACATCTGGCAGACGTTCGATGGTTCCGACATGAGTGACCCCACAGGCGTTTCGCTCGATGATGTCCTGGCGGTGCTCAAGCCTTAGCCTCCATCCTTTGTGAGGGCCCACCGGCGGAGTCGGTGGGCCCTTTCGCATTCCGGAGCGCAGGGGGGGGGTGGGCCGGCGACCCGGTGCCGACGGCGTCAGTCGGCCAGCTGGTTCATCTTGCGGATCTGCTTGTCGAAGACCGTGGCGGGAGCGAGGCGGCGCAGTACGCGTGCGCGTCCGGCCAGGGGGCCGGCGGTGTAGCGCGGCCTCGGCTTCGGGTCGGTCGCGGCCGCCACGATCGCCCTGGCGACGACGGCGGGGGCGTCGCCGCTCCTGACCGCTTCCGCCATCACGCGGTCGACGGTCTGCCGCTGCTTCGCGTACGCGTGCAGGGGCGTGTCGGGCTTCGCGCTGTTGGCCTCGAACCCCGTCCTTGTGTAGGCGGGCTCGACGATGAGAGCCCGGACGCCGTGGTCACGGATCTCGTGGTCAAGGGACTCGGTGTAGCCCTCGATAGCGTGCTTGGAGGCGGCGTAGGCGGCCATGTAGGGCTGGGGCAGGAACCCGAGCACGGACGAGATGTTGATGATGCGCCCGCGCCGCTGGGCGCGCATGTGCGGCAGGACCTCGTTCACCATGCGCATGACCCCGAAGACGTTGGTGTCGAAGAGGGACTGAGCTTGTTCGACGGAGGTTTCCTCCGCTGCTCCCATCGAGCCGACGCCGGCGTTGTTGACCAGGACGTCGATCCGCCCGAACCGCTCGGTGACCTCCTGGACCAAGGCGGTGACCGAGGCGTGACTGGCGACGTCGAGTCCGAGGAACGTCGCGCCGTCGAGCGGGGTGACGCGTGAGGCGTCACGGCTTGTGCCGACCACGTTGAATCCGGCTGCGACGAGGGCGAGCGCGGTTTCCTTCCCGATACCGGAGGAGGCGCCCGTCACGAGGGCCACCGGCCGACCTGTCGTCATCATGGACTCCTGCATTCACTCGAAACCGATCGTTTTCCGCTACAGTAAACCGATCGGTTTCCGTGTGCAAGGTCAAGCAGGAGATGGGGCCATGGGCAGGATCAGCGCGCAGGGGCGACGTGAAGACGTCATTCGTGCGGCGATCGCCGAGTTCGCGCGCGCCGGGTATCGCGGCACCACCACCGCGGCGATCGCCGAACGCGTCGGCGTCACGCAGCCCTATCTCTTCCGGCTTTTCCCGGACAAGAAGGCGATCTTCGTCGCCGCTCTGGTGCGAAGCGCGGAAGACACTCGCCTGGCTTTCGAGAGGGCGGCCGACGGGGTGGAGGGAGGTGAGCGAGCTCGGCAGGCGATGGCGGACGCCTATGCGCAGCTGATCTCGACGCGCCCCGAAACGCTCCTGATGCAGATGCAGGGATACGCCACCGTGGCGGCCGCCGAGGCCCGTGGCGACGACCTGATCGGTCAGGTCGTCCGGGCCGGCTGGATGAAGATCTGGGACACCGTGCACCAGTCGCTGGGCGCCGATGCCGACAAGACCGCAAGCTTCTTCGCCTGCGGCATGCTCGGCAACACGCTTGTGGCCATCGGGCTGCCCTCGGCTGCCGGGCGGTGAGTGAAGAGCCCTGGACGGTGGTGCGTCAGCGCACGCCCGCCGCGTCGAGCAGCGTGGTGACCGTGGGTGCGACGAGCCCGGTCAGGTTGTCGGCCTGAATCCCCGCGCGGGCGCTTGCGCCGTCGAAGACCAGGATCAGCTGCCGGGCCAGCAGATCTGGATCGCCCGCCCCGCCCTGCTCGGCCTCGGCGCGGAAGAAGGCCGTCAGGTTCGCCTTGACCTGGTGGGCCACGCGGCTCGCCGGATGGCTCTGGTCCTTGAGCTCGACCTGCACGGCCAGATACCGGCAGCCCCGGAACTCGGGTGCCCCTGCCTGCGATTCCACCTGCTCGAAGACATGCAGGATCCGCTCGCGGGGTGACCGGCCGTCGTCTGTGGCGGGCAGGAGAGTCGCCGCGTAGGCGGAGGTGCGCTCCTTCAGGCTCGCTGCCAGGAGTTCGTCCTTGCTGTCGAACAGTTGGTACATGGAGCGCTTCGACACCCCCGCCGCCTTGCACAGCGCCTCTACGCCGATGCTGACGCCGTCTCGGTAGGTGAGCGTGGCCGCCGCCTCCAGTAGGCGCTCCCTGGGGCTCAGTTTCATTTCGGTGGTCATGCCGTGAGGTTAACCCGGAGTGGACGAAATGAAAACCGATCGGTTTCCGAAGGTCCTCGGAAGGAGCTCGGCGACGGCCTGGGGGAAGGGCCGTCGCCGAGCCGTGATGGTGTGCGCGCCTGCCGTCCCCGTGGGCGACGCACACCGGGGCCGCTCCGAGTAGTGGCCCGTCTTGGGAAACCTGCCGTCATGCCGGTACGGCGGTCTTCCCCGGCTTCGTCTCCGCCGGGATGCGGTGCAGTCCCTTGCGGTCGCAGAAGGGGTGACTGTCGCTCATGGCGTATGTGTCTCTCGGCCGGTGGACGCGCCGCGTTTCGCTGGGGGATGCCAGCCACCGGTGACTTCCTTGACGGGTTTGTGCGGGAAGCGGCGCCGGGCGTACTCCTGCGCGGGGGAGCCCGGAAGGACGTACAGGGTCTCCTTCTTGTCCTGGAGCGGCCGCAGCACCGTGTCCATGAAGCTCTTGCGGTCGTCCAGGTACGGTCCCAGGACGTCCTCGCCGGCCGGGCAGACGGCGAGGCAGTAGCCGGACTTGTAGCCGGGCGGAGAGGACAGGCTCTGCCACATGGAGGCGTTCTCGGAGTCGCTGACCCGGGAGCGGTAGTCCGCGGCGTCCTCGCTGTCGGCCACGGTCTGCGCCCAGTCGGTGAACCCGCTCATGAACTCGCGGTAGTTGTGCGTGGTGCAGGCCAGGGCGTCGAAGGAGCCGTCCTTGGCGATGGCGCCGACCGGGCAGGCGGCGACGCACAACTTGCAGTCGATGCAGGGGTTGTAGTCCAGCGGCTGCCCGTACTCGCTCACCTCCGCGTCCACCAGTACGGTGACCAGCAGGACGAAGCTGCCGAACTTCGGGTGGATGACGTTGCGGTGCAGGCCCATCACGCCGAGCCCGGCGGCCACCGCGACCGTCTTGTGTGCCACCACCCAGATCCGCTCGCTGGGGAAGTGGTCCATCTCCTGGGGGAAGCCCACGGAAGGGTTGAGTGCGCGGTATCCGGCGTCCTGGAGTGCCTGGGTGACGCTGCGGGCGGCGTGGTTGGCCTGTTCGTCGGTCTGGTGGAACTCCTGGTTGGCCACGCTGCGGGCGGGGGAGCGGCAGTTGTCGCGGTTCATCCGGACCGCCATCGCGATCAGGCTGTGGGTGCCGGGCAACGCGGACAGCGCGTGCTCGCGCTCACCGGCCAGGTCCGGGTGGTCGAGGCTGACGGCGGCGACGTCGTCAGCCCCGGCCGCCAGGCACAACTCGCGCAGCCAGGCCGCGTCGATCACCGCGGGCGGGCGGTCCGCGGCACCGACCCTGCGCCGGGCGAGTACGGCCCGTACCGACGGGTGGGCGGCCAGCTTCGCCGGAAGCCTGGGGGGCGGCGCTGTCGTCCGCTCGTCGGCGTCACGCGCGGCAGTCATCCGTACTCCTGAGGACTCGGGTGCGAGACTCGCCTGCACGGCGAGAAACCGATCAGTTTCACCACTGTAAACCGATCGGTTTCCGTGCGCAAGTCCCAGCGGCGGGCTGCTGGATGCCTGTGAGGCGGTGCGCCTGCGGCTGGGGCTTTTGGTGATGAGGTCGCGACCCTCGCAGTGGTTGGTGACGCCGGCGGATTTTCTCGGGTCGCCGGGGGTCGGCTGTGACTCGCCGGGTGCGTCGGTCGCCGCGGTTGTTCGTGAAACGCGATGCGTCAGTGCATGTGCGCCGCATCGAGCAGGGCGGCCACGGTGGGGGCGACGAGTCCGCCCTGTGTGTCGGCCTTGATTCCCGCGCGGGCGCTCGCGCCGTCGAAGACAAGGATGAGCTGTCGGGCCAGCAGGTCCGGGTCGCTCGCCCCACCCTGTTCGGCCTCGGCGCGGAAGAAGGCGGTCAGGTTCTCCTTGACCCGGCGGGCCACCTGGCTCGCGGGGTGGCTCGGGTCCTTGAGCTCGATCTGCACGACGAGGTACCGGCAGCCCTGGAAGCCGGGTGCACCCGCCTGTGCCTCCGCCTGTTCGAAGACGTGCAGGATCCGCTCGCGGGGTGGACGGTTGTCGTCCGCCGCGGGAAGGAGTGCCGTCACGTAGGCGGAGGCGCGCTCCTCCAGGCTCGCCGCCAGCAGTTCGTCTTTGCTCTCGAACAGCTTGTACATGGAGCGCTTGGACACTCCCGCCGCCTTGCAGAGCGCGTCCACGCCGATGTGGACGCCGTCCTGGTAGGTGAGCGTGGCCGCTGCATCCAGCAGTCGCTCTCGGGAGCTTGGCGTTGCTTCGGTGGTCATATGGCGAGGTTAACTCGATTCCGATGCACCGGAAACCGATCGGTATCCGGTGGGTGTCGCGAGGAGGCTGGAGAAGCCGGGCGGCGCCTTGATGGGGGCGCGTCCGAACGTCGGCACCCCCATCGTGGTCCCCGGCTCAGTGGGCGAGCACAGGCTCGCCCTCCGACGGCGCCAGAGCCGAGTTCGGCATCAGAAACGCTGTGAGCACCGCACCGACCGCGAAGATCCCGGCGCCCCACGCCAGGGTCGCCGTGTAGCCCTTGACCCCGGCCTGCGCTGCCGTCAGCGCGGTCGGCTTGTGCGAGGACAGGTAGTCGGTCGCGGCCGACGAGGCGACGGTGGTCAGCAGCGCCGTACTGATCGAACCGCCCACCTGCTGGCTCGTGTTGATCAGCGCCGAGGCGACACCCGCGTCCTCGTGGTGGACGCCGGAGGTCGCCCCCTGGAACGAGGTGGTCATCACCGCACCGATCCCGAGACCCAAAAGGATCATGCCCGGCATGATGTCGGCGACGTAGGCGCTGTCCAGCGTGAGCCGGGTCAGCAGGGCCATGCCGGATGCGGAGACCAGGAAGCCGGCGACTACCACGACCTTCGGGCCGACCCTGGGCAGCAGCAGCGAGGGCACCGTGGTCGACGAGGCGACGATGCCGCCGACCATCGGCAGGAAGGACAGCCCGGCCTCGATCGGCGAGTAGCCGATGCTGGCCTCCAGGTAATAGGTCAGGAACAGGAAGATCGAGAACATCCCCATGCCCAGGACGAACACGGCCAGGAACGAACCACCCCGGGTCCGGTCCAGCACGACCCGCAGCGGCAGCAACGGATGCGCGACCCTGAGCTCCAGCCAGGCGAACACTGCGAGCAGCATCACACCGCTGATCATGGAGCCGAGCGCGACCGGGTCGGTCCAGCTGGTGGATTCGACGTGCGCGAACCCGTAGACGATGCCGAACAACGCGGCGCTCACCACGACAGTGCCGGGGATGTCGATCTTGGGCCGCTCGGTGTGTGCGGGCTTGGCCAGCAACAGCAGTGCACCGACCAGCGCGACGCCCGCGAAGACGACGTTCACGTACATCACCCAACGCCATGATGCCCACTCGGTGAGCATCCCGCCGAGCAGTAGCCCGACCGCGGCGCCCGCACCGGACAGCGCACTGAAGATGCCGAACGCCTTCGGCCGCTCGGCCGGGTCGGTGAAGGTCACACTCAACAGCGACAGCGCCGCGGGTGCGAGCAGCGCGGCGAACAGGCCCTGAGCCACACGCGCCCCGACGAGGATCTCGAAACTGCCGGCCGCGCCACCGACCACGGACGCCACCGCGAAACCGGACAGACCCGTCACGAACGTCGTACGCCGGCCGAACAGGTCACCGAGCCGGCCCCCGAGCAGCAGCAGGCTGCCGAACGCCAGGGCGTACCCCGTGATCACCCACTGCCGGCTGCCGTCACTGAAACCGAGGTCGTGCTGCGCTTCGGGCAGCGCGATGTTCACGACGGTCGCATCGAGCGTGACCATGAGCTGCGCCACGCCCAGCACGACGAGTACCCACCAGCGCACGGCATGTGAGCCGCGGCGGCCCGAGTCTGTTTTTCCGGAGGCGGGTGCTCCGCGGTCGAAGGTCGTAGTCATGTCTTCCCTTTGCTGCTGGTCGAGGGCAGGGCACCGGCTGGAAACCGATCTGTTTCCATCTAGGGAAACAGATCGGTTTCCTGTGTGCAAGTGAACGGGTTGCTTCTGGCCTGGGTGCGGCCCGGCAGGGTCGGGAGTCCGTGCAGGTCGACGCCGCCTTGACAAGTCATTGGCTGTTCCGCGTCGCGACACGGCTGATCGGCCGCCGGGATGGCCGACGTCTATCGGGCCGGGCAGGCAGGCGGAGAGCTCGTCATCCCCGGGATCCACGGGTACGGAACGCCCCGATGGAAGCCGGTAGCCTGTCGGGCTTGCGCTCGGAAACCGATCGGTTTACTTTAGTGGAAACCGATCGGTTTCTCATCCTCCGGTGAGAGTCATGACCGTTTTGGTGATCCACTCACACCAGAGGAGTCGGCGAGATGCCCAGCCAAGAATCACGTCCCACGATTCACATTCCGGGGACCACCAGCCACACGATCCCCCCTCGCGGCGGCCGGGAGGGAGAACTGCGCTACCTCAAGGCGGGTACCGGTGCCCCCCTGGTCCTGCTGCACACCGTGCGCACGCAGGCCGAGCACTTCCGCCACCTCATCCCGCTGATCGCGGACCACTACACCGTGTACGCCCTCGACCTGCCAGGGATGGGCTACTCCGAGATCGTGCCGAGGGCGTCGTACGACGAACCCGCGATGCGCGCGGGCGTCGAGCGGCTGCTGACCGAACTCGACCTGAACGACGTGACGTTGGTCGGGGAGTCCATGGGCGCGGTGCTCGCCCTGACCGCCGCGGCCGATCTCCCGGAGCGGGTGCGACGTGTGGTCGCGGTCAACACCTACGACTTCCCCGGCGGCATCGCCCGGTCGAGCCTCCTCGCCCGTGTGGTGGTCAGCGGAGTCCTCGCGCCCGGAGTGGGCCCGGTGATCGCCGGGGTGGAGCCCAAGCCCGCCCTCAGCAAGATCCTTCAGGGCGGCCTGGGCGACAAGAGTGCACTGCGGGAGGACTACGTGGACGAACTCCTCCAGGTGGGAAGCCGCCCCGGCTACTCGACCGTCGCCCGTGCCGTGTATCAGGCCCTGCCCAGCCTCATCGCAGCCCGCTCGCGTTACCCCGAGATCAAGGCTCCCATCCACCTCGTCTACGGCGAGAAGGACTGGTCCCGCCCCTCGGACCGGGAAGCCAACCGGCGGCTGCTGCCGGCCGCCGAGTTCACACAGGTATCGAAGGCCGGGCACTTCATCGCCCTGGAGCGGCCCGACGTGCTGGCCGACCTGCTGAACGCAGCGGCCTGACCACCACCGCGGCCCGAGGAGCGGCGCATGACGGAAACTCGGATCGAGTTCGACGTTCCGCCGGAGATGCATGACGGCACCGTGCTGCGCCCCGATGTCTACCGGCCGGGCGGCAGCGGGCCATGGCCGGTCCTGCTGAGCCGACTGCCCTCGGGAAGCGTGGGTATCTGCTCGGCGGGAAGACGGGACGCGCCGTGATCGCTGGTAGGTACGTGGGGCTAGAACAGGGCGATCTCGATCGCCAGGGCGCCGAGGGCTTCCTTCTCGGGTGGGTAGATGGCGCGGATGTTGGCCAGTTGCTCATCGCGGGTGGCCGTCGGGTTGACGTTGGCCGGTCCCTCGCCGTCGAGCAGGGCCTCGAAGTCGGCGTACTCAGCGACCCTGATGACCCTGACCTCGCAGGTCTCGTCGGTGCCCTTGATACGGAAACGGATGGTGTCGCCGGCGGCGAGGTCGGCGAGGTGTGGGTATTTCACCCGTACCTCGATGGTCTTGGTGCCCGCGGTGACGAGGTCGAAGTACTGCCGGTACAGGTTGAGTTCGCGGACGCGGGCGGCGGTGTCGGTCATGGGGCAGGAACGCTCCTGGGCGCTGGGGCGGTCATCATGCGGCCGATCTCGGTTGCGGAGTACGAGCGGAAGAAGTGGCGGGGGTCGGACAGCATCGTCTCGGTCAGGGCCAGCAGCTGGTCGGCGTACTCGGTGACGCTGCCGGGCCATTGCCGGATGTCGAGCATCCAGTCCGCCGCGCCTGTCGGCAAGGAGGCGTGCCCCTCGCGGATCAGGGTCTTGGAGAGTTTGGCACCGGTGTCGGTGACGATCTGGGGGCAGAAGAGGCGGGGAGGAAGCTGGGCGCGGGTGAGGCCGACGGCCTGGAGGGCTTCGTCGATGAGGAGGGAACCGAAGATCCAGTCGCCACCCTTGACCATGACGTGCAAGGTGCCGCCCTCTGTCGGGTTGGTCAGAGCGAGTTCCTTGACGAGATTGCGGTACAGGGTGGCCAGGTCGAGATAGGCGCCGGACGTGGGTGTGATGGCGGCCTGGTAGGGGCCGTGGTGCAGGCAGACCGCAGCGACGGTGGCGCTGTCGCCGTCGGTGAGGTGTACGCGGGTGCGTTCGGCGTGCTTCTCGGCCCAGCCGCAACCCGCGTGCGGGCACGGGATGCGCAAGTGCGGGATGCCGGTGGAGGGGGCGAGCCACCAGCGGGCGGCGTCGAGGCGGGGGAGGAGCCGTAGCCAGGTGCGGCGGAAGTGCTCGCCGGCCTGCTGCTGGGTGTAGGTCTCGATGCGGTACTGGATGCCCAGGCGTCGGGACAGGGTGGTGAACAGAGGCTGGTAGAGGGCGTCGACGAGGTCGGTGAGGGCCTGGGCGTCCACGGCCTGGGCGTAGGCGCGCTGGTAGTCGTGGCCGCTGATCGGGTCCGTGGCCAGCTGGTACGGGGCGTTGTCGAGGGCGCTGAACAGGACCTCGGTGCGGATGCCGAAGCGATCGCACAGGCGAGAGGCCATCGCGAAGGCCAGGGACTGTACGAGGGAGGTGCCGATGTGTGGGACGCCGTTGATCTGGGTGCCGACGACGAGCACGATCCGCGCTGGCGGAGTGGCCAGGATGCGCGGGGTCAGGACGTCCTCTGCACGCAGCAGGGCGTTGGCCAGGACGGTGTTCGGGGAGACGGGGTGGGTCGTCACGGATGTCCCCTTGCGGTCGGGTCGGAACGGGGGGCGTGATCGCGTCCTAGTGGGCGTCGGCCACGTACGGGTGTTGGAGGGCGGCGCGCAGGAGGCCCGGGTCGGTGAGGGTGTCGTCGTCCGGCAACTCGCACCAGCCGCCGAACCAGGCGTCCATCAGCTCCAGGCCGGGTGCCACGAGCCATGAGTTGCGTGAGAGGTGCCGTACCGGAAGGTCGCCCCAGTCGCTGTCGGCGGTGCCGGTCCGGATCGCGTAGTAGAGGCGCTCGTTGGGGCCGTCGTAGAGCACCGGGCCGATCGGGGCGCCGATGGCGCGCAGGTGGGCCAGGGCCAGGAGACCGACCTCCGCGGACGTTCGTACGAGATCCCACCCGTCGCCGACTTGCAGCATGCGCAGTCCGGGAATGTCGCCGACCATCGGGGCACGGCGCAGTGCGGTTCGTACGGACATCAGGTGCCTCCCTTCAGCTGGAGGCGGACGAGGTGCTCGCTGCCCGCTGTTGGCTTCGCGGAACGAACCACGATCAGTCGAACGCCAGTCGCTGTTATCAGCCGCTTCCGCTCGGCGGCGACGTGCCTGGGACCGAGATGCCCGAGCGCGGGGACCAGGACGCCGTAGACGTCGGGAAGCTGAAGGGCGTCGAGGAGCCCGACGAAGGCGGGGGCACGGATGGCGATGGCCGGCTCGCGGTCGGTGAAGACGCCGCACAGGGTCAGTTCGTGGCTGTGGCAGTACTCGGTGAGGCAGTCGGCGAGTGCCGTGTGGCGGGCCGTGCTGCCGGTGAGGTGGCGCAGGTAGCCGAAGACGCGCGGGCCGGTGACGGAGCGGCGTTCGGTGAGGGGTTCGTCGTCCATGACCAAGAGCGTCGGCCGTTGCGAACGGCCTTGAAATGACCTGCTGTTGTACTTCCGTTGCACTTCCCGCCCCACATGGTCACTGAGAGTGCTTCCATACGTGACGGAGGGAGGTCAGCCGTGGTCAGCGTGCAGCAGTGGAGTGGCCGGGAGGCGAGCGCCCTGCGTGCCGCGCTGCGCATGAGCACCCGCGCCTTCGCCGACCACCTCGGCGTGGCCCTGCGCACGGTGGCCAAGTGGGAGAGCCTGGGCGCCGAAACACATCCCCGGCCCGATACGCAGGCGATCCTCGACACCGCGCTCGCCCGCGCCGACTCCGCAGCCCACGCCCGGCTCGAAGCGCTGCTGTACCCGGAGCGCAAGAGCGCGCGCCCGGCGGACTACGAGACGTGGACCGAGGACATCGAGCGCGCCGTGGTCTGCGTGAGCCGCCAGAACTTCCCCTTCGCCTCGACGCTCCTCAACCGCTGGCTGGGCAGACACGACCCACGCGACCTCGACGACAAGGGCCTGTACCTGTACAGCCGTTCGCTCGTCCTGCTCGGCGATGTGCAGCGGGATCAGGGAGCGATTCTCGGCCCGCTCTCCGCCCGCCAGTCCTACCTGACCGCCCGCGGCATGTTCAGCGAACTCGACATCCCGCGCCGGGTGGCCCAGATCGAACTGTCCCTGGCCGTGGTCCAGGAGATGTCCGGCCAACTGGAAGCCTCCGCCCGCCATTACGAGCAGCTCTCCCGGGACGAACGCCTCAGCCGACGTGACCGGGCGCGCGCCCGGCTGTGGGTGGGTACGGCGCTGAGCAAGGAGGGCGACAACGACTACGCCACCGAGATCATGGCCGCCGCCACCTGCGAGTTCGAGGCCATCGGTGAGCCGGAGGACTGGTCCGTGGCACACCAGAAGCTGGCCCTGGCCCACCGCGGTGCAGGCCACCTGGACCAGGCACTGCACTACATCGACATCGCGCGTACCACCGGAACGGTCGATTCCCCGATGCAGCGGGTGCGGTTGGACACCGCGTACGGGCACATCCTTCTGTCGGATGCGGCGACCCGCAATGATGGGCTGTCCGTCCTCGACCAGGCGGCGCAGGTGGCCCAGCAGTTCGGGCTGAGCCACCAGCTGCGCAGCATCGAGGGCATCCGAAAGGGCCAGCAAGGATGAGCCAGGGAGTGCCAGTGCCGCAGCACCAGCAGCGCCAGATCACCGACGAGCAGTTCCACGACGCGACGCTGATCTGGAACTACCACCAGATGGGCCACGAACTGCGGCCCTGCTCGGCGGCGATTGGCCTCGGCAGTCACGACCTGGGGGTCGCGACCACAGCCGCCGACCTCTACCGCGCGGGCCTCTTCCCGGTCGTGGTGTTCAGCGGCGGAAACAGCCCCACCACCCGGGCCCGCTTCCCGCGCGGGGAGGCCGTGCACTACCGGGAACATGCGCTGAGTCTGGGGGTGCCGGACGAGGCGATCCTCGTGGAGCCGAAGGCTGCGAACACCGGCCAGAACATCACGTTCTCCAGGGAGCTGCTGGTCGGGGCCGGTGTCCAGGTCGACTCCCTGTTGCTGATCTCCAAGCCGTACATGGAACGCCGCAGTTACGCCACCTGCCGCAAGCTGTGGCCCGAGGCCGACGTCGTCTGCGCCTCTGAACCACTGGAGTTGGACGACTACATCAAGTCGATCGGCGACGAGAAGCTCGTCGTCGACATGCTCGTCGGCGACCTACAGCGGGTGATCGAGTACCCGAAGCTCGGCTTCGCCGTCGAGCAGGACGTACCGGGGGATGTGCATGACGCTTACGACCGCCTTCTGCGGGCCGGCTTCGACAGCCGCCTCATCGCTACCTGACCCGGCCCCGGGGCGGGGTGTGTGCGATCCACCAGCCGAACCTCTTCCCGAGGCTGTCCACGCTGGCCAAGCTGTATGCCGCCGACCGCTGGATCGTCCTGGACGAGGTCCAGTTCGCCCGCCGCGACTACCAGCATCGGGCTCGTCTCGCCGATCTGGACGAGCCCGCACGCCAGCAGTGGCTCACACTCCCCACGCGTCTTCCCCAGGGGCGCTCGACGTTGATCAGCCAGGCACGGCTCGTTGACCCCCAGCGCTCGCGCAAAACGGTCCATCTGCTCGTGCGGCAGTACTACGGCCGAAGCCCCCACTGGAAAGCCGTGTCCGATGTCCTCGATGCGGTCCTGGACACGCTCGACACCTCGGACCGCCTGGCCGACGTCGCGAAAGAATCGACGATTGCCCTGCTCATGGTCCTTGGCTGGTCAGGTGCCGTGTTGACCAGCGGCGAGATCCCGACCCGCCCAGGTCGCTCCGAGCGCCTGGCGGATCTCGCGGCAGCCACCGGCAGCACCCACTATCTGTGTGGCACCGGTGGTCTGCGCTACGTCGACGCCGCACCCTTCGATGCCCACGGCATTCCTGTGCTGCCCTTCCACACCCCTGTGGATGACCTGCTCTGGCTGTGGGCCCGACGAGCCAGCAGCCTCTGGGCGCTGAGCGCGGTCGGCCCCGGTGAACTGGCTAGCCAACTCGCCGCCCTCGGATCGCGCCCGTTCACTCAGGAAACACCCGTAACCACTGCTGCGGTTCGGAAGGGGCGGCGCGCTCACCGCAACGGCTCCGATGATCGTTCGCGAGGCCCAGGTCTCCCACTGATGTAGCCCCTCAGCCTAGGGACGGGGGCTCTTCGGATTTCCGGAATCATCGCGCCCTGCGGGGTTGATCGTCTCGGCCCGCCAAGGGGTGGGTGACGCGGCGGTTGCCCGGCTCCGCAGCGGAGGCGCGTACGGGCATCGCGGTGGCGTCGGCGGGCAGGTCGGCCATGCGGCGCAGCCGCCACACCAGGACGTCGGTGATCGAGTCCGCGGTTGCGAGCTCCCGCCGTTCGGCGGCTTCGGACAGGAGACCGGCCGGGTCGTGTCCGACGGCCTCGGCGTCGGCGAGTGTGGCGGCCAGCGCAAACCAGCCCGGCTCGGCCAGAGCCTGTTCCGCCAGCTCCGGCACGGCGTGGCGCAGGTAAGCGGCCTGTCTCTGACGCAGCGGCTGGGACAGGTGCCGGCCGCGCTGGTACAGCACTGCCAGTGGGATGCTGGCGGCGGCTTGGTAGGCGGCGCGCAGGTGCTTGGCGGCCTGGCGTGCGGCAGCGGCCTGCTGGGCGTGGTTCTTCTTGGCGTGCCAGTGGGCGGCGGCGGTGACGAGGAAGAACACCATGTCGATCACCATGGCGGTGGTGGCGCCGTCTTCTCCACGGCCGAGGGCGGGGCCGCTGTGGACGAGGTCACGGGCGGCTTGGCGCAGCGCGCGGTCGTGCCCGCGCTCGGCCTGGACGTGGGAGCGGGTGGCCCGCTCGAACACGAAGGCTGCCTCGCGCAGTTCGGCGCGCGTGTGGGCGGCGGAGGTCTTGGCGAGCGCGTCCAGGACCTCTCCGGCGGCTGCGATGTGCGCTGCCACCTCGGCATCCTCGCCGTGATCGATGACCAGCATCGCCTGCCACGCGGCTGTGGTCGTCCGGCGCCGAGCTGTGGCGGGTCCGCTCGGCGCCTGGGCGGAGGCCGTGGTGTCCGGGTCCTGGCTTGGGGTGTCGCCGGAGAAGCGCTTGCGGATGCGGGGCAAGGACAAGTCGGGGGCGAGAGTGGAACCGGCATAGTAGACGGGCTCGTTGTCCCCGTTGCGGTCGTCGGGCAGGGCGACCTTGTATCCCTGCAAGTCGCCGGAGGGCAGCACCTTGGTGCGTACGAGAAGCCCGGCGCCCTTGAGACGATCGAGGAACTCCTCCTCACTGGTCGCGCCGGCCACCGCGCGGCGCACGGTCTCGCGCAGTTCCTCGCGGGCGGTGCGGTCCCGGCCCTCGTGTTCGGCCTTGTGCCGTTCGGCACTGGTCGGCCGCTTGGCGGCGGTGCCGTCCCCGGCCGGGACGCGGCGCAGGTCGTAGTCGGCTTCGATGCGTCGGCATTCGGCCTGGGCGCGGCGGGCCTCGTTGTGCAGGCGGGGCCGGCGGCCGTCGTCGCGGACGAGGGTGGCGATGATGTGGATGTGGTCGTCGGCGTGCCGGACGGCCGCCCACCGGCAGGCGGCTTCGTCGCCGTCGGGTGCGATGCCGGTGGCGGCGACCATGCGGCGGGCGATGGCCGCCCAGTCCTCGTCGGACAGGATCGGGTCCTCGGGGGCGGCCCGTACGGACAGATGCCATACGTGCTTCTCGGGGCGCTTGCCGGCGGGCAGGGCATTGACGGGCTGGTCGAGCAGGCGCTGGAGCTGTTCGTAGGTGGCCTTCGGGTCACGGCCGGGGTCGGGGGTGAGCGGGTCGAAGGCCGCGACCAGGTGCGGGTCGATGTGCTCCTCTTTGGTGCCGGGTCCGTAGAGGTAGTGGATCAGGCCGATCGTCTCGCTGCCGCGGTCGTGCATGCTGGGGATCACTCAGCGGCACCGCCGTCGCGGCGGGCAAGCAGCGCATCGGCGGCGTCCTCCATACGGCGGGCGGCGTTACCGACCGCCTCGGCCGCCGCGTCCAGGTGGGGTGCGTCGGCGCCGGAGTTGAGGGCCTTGGCGACCTGGTTGAACAGGCCGTGGATGCGGCCCAGGTGCCGGCGGGCGGCGAACAGCTCATTGATGACTTCCCGTTCCGTCGCGATCTCGGCGGCGGTGCGGTTCAGGTCACGGGCGGCCTTGTCAGCGGCGTAGGCGAGGAAAGCGGCTTTGGACATCTGGCAGTGGGCGGCGGCGTCGGTGAAGCGCTGGAACTCGGTGTCGTTCATACGGCAGCTGGGTTGCTTCAGTCGCTTGCGGGACTTCGGCAGACGGGGGCGCTGACGTCTGATCGACACGGACTCGGGCTGTTGCTTACCTCCCTGCTGCGGTCCGCCCTCCGTCGCAGCTTGACTGCTCGGTGCCCCCTGGCGCCGGGCTGTTCCCGCCACCGTCGGGGCGGGGACTTCGGAAGCATCGCTTCCGGTACAACTTGCTGTGCGACGTGAGGTCGCATTTTCCGAAGTGAGGTGGATTTCGTGGAGAGGTTCTGACAAGGGAATTTCCTCCGAATCAGTGTCTGGATTCGTCCCCGCGCTCACATGCGTCGCTGGTAACGGCGGGGTGTGAAGCTGAGCTTTCAAGCCCAAGGGCGTCTCGGCCATCGGGAGGCCACAGGTGAGGGGAAGACTGGACGGGCGAACACGTGTGAACCCCTGGTTAATGCCTCGGTAAATGGAACCCCCGCGGATGGCTTGCTCTCAGCGGGGCAGGGCCCGGCGCTGCAAGGCGCCAGCGGCTTCCGGTGCAAGCAACACCGGAAGTAAGACACCGCCGGCCACGGGGTAGAGGGGGCGCCCACCCCAGTCGCATCTTCGAAATGCGGAACACGGAAACCCTGACGGGGTCCGGCTACTTCCGGTGTACCGGAAGCAGTCCCGGTAAGCCGACTGCAAGGAAGGCCCAAGTCCCCGGCAGGAACAGGATGGTCCAAGAAGCCAAGGCCGGTAGGCCGAAAGGTCGGGGGAAAACCGGGCGGCGGTCCTCTCCGCCCACTGCCCGCTATAACCCGCCGGATACGGGCCCGGTGACCCGGCCCGAAAGGGCGCCCACGTGGACCAGGTGAGCCTTTGGAGCACCAAAGCGAAGCAACCGGAACCGACGGACAAGTTAGATACCGGAGGCGGACATGAGCACCATGAGGGTCGCGGCCGCGACTCGCCCGCCCGAGGGGAACGGACCCGAGGACGGAGCCCCCGACTGGCACGGAATCCACTGGGCCAGATGTGAGCGCAACGTACGGCGGCTGAGGCAGCGGATCTTCAAGGCAACGCAGGACGGGGACCTGAAGAAGGTCCGCAACTTGCAGAAACTCATGCTGAGAAGCCACAGCAACACGCTGGTGAGCGTGAAGCGGGTGACCCAGCAGAGCCAGGGCCGCAAGACGGCGGGCATCGACGGGGAAACAGCCCTCACCCCAGCGGCGAGGGCGCGATTGGTGGCCGAGTGCCACCGATCGCCATCCCCGTGGAGGGCCCAGCCGGTCAAGCGGGTCTACATCCCCAAGGCCAATGGCAAGCAGCGCCCACTCGGCATTCCGGTCATCCGTGACCGGGTGCTCCAGGCACGCGTGAAGAACGCGCTGGAACCGGAGTGGGAGGCGCGGTTCGAGTCGCGATCCTACGGATTTCGGCCCGGCCGCAGCTGCCAGGATGCCATCGCCTCCATCCGTCAGACGGCGCGCGGTCCTAGGGCGAAGCGTCGTTGGGCGTTGGATGCGGATCTGGAAGGGGCCTTCGACCGCATCAGCCACGATCACCTGACCGCCATGCTCGGGCAGTTCCCCGCCAGGGACCTGGTCCGGGGCTGGCTGCGGGCGGGAGTGATGGATGCGGGGCGATGGGCGCCCAGTGTGGAGGGCACTCCACAAGGCGGCGTCATCAGCCCCTTGCTGCTGAACATTGCGCTGCACGGGATGGAGCAGGCAGCGGGATTCCGCGCCGACGGATATCACACGCGTGTTCATCACGCGTCCGCCGGTGTGCCCGTATTGGTCCGCTACGCCGATGACTTCGTAGTGCTCTGCCACTCGAAGGAGGAGGCATACCGGGTCAAGGAGGATCTGAGTGCTTGGCTTGCGCCGCGCGGTCTGCGCTTCAATGAGGCAAAGACGAAGGTCGTGCATCTCGATGAGGGGTTCGACTTTCTGGGTTTCACGATCCAGCGACACGGCGACAGGCTGAACATCAGGCCGAGCAAGGCGGCTTGTAACGCGCTGCGGAAGCGGCTGCGAACGGACATGCGGGCCCTTCGGGGCGCACCTGCCCAAGCGGTCATCGCGAAGTTCAACCCGGTTGTCCGGGGCTGGACGGCGTACTACCGGAGCGTGGCGTCCTTCCGCGTGTTCTGCGCGATGGACTCCTATATGTTCAAGCTGCTCTACAAGTGGGTGAAACGCGGTCACGAGAATCGTTCGGGGCTGTGGATCAAGCACCACTTCTTCGGCAGGTTCAACAAGACCAGACGGGATAACTGGGTGTTCGGTGACCGCGCGAGCGGCGCCTACATTCAGAAGTTCGCCTGGACACGCTGTTCCATGCATATCACCGTCAAGGGGGCGGCATCCCCGGATGACCCGTCCCTGGCGGAGTATTGGAAGGCGCGACGCCGCGACACAGCGCCACCGCCGATGGATAAGACGAGTCTGATCCTGGCGGCCCGGCAGAAGGGCTTGTGTCCGCTCTGCGGGCGGGCGCTGATCGAAGGTGCGGAATACGAGCCGGACAATCTGCGGGAATGGATTGAATGGTTCGCAGCGACGAAGAAGATGCTGAACAAGCACCACTTCGTCTACCGCAGTAGCGGCGGCACTGATAGACGGACCAACCTCCGCCTTGTTCATGCCGATTGTCACCGTTCGTATCATGCAAACGACGGAGATCGGAACGTAAGTTACCGTCCAGCGGAGCCCTCGCGGCTTGCTTGAGCCGGATGCGTTGAAAGGCGCACGTCCGGTTCTGAGGGGGCCGGGGCCCAGAGATGGGCTCCGGCTACCCGAC
>NZ_JBLRVZ010000050.1:148765-215833 GCF_048159505.1 Streptomyces sp. T028 | reverse complement strand
TCCTCGCGGGCGCGGCGGCAGGTGGCCGGGTCGTACGGCGGTTCGGCGACAGCCCCCGCCGCACATGGGCCCGGGTGACGTTCGCCGCCGAGGCCGCCCTGCTGGCCACCGCCGCAGCCGTGGCCCACGTCACCACCGAACACGGCCGCATCCGGGTCTACGTGGTCATCGCCCTCACCGCCCTCGCGATGGGACTACGCAACGCGATCGTCCAAAAACTGGCCGTCCCCGCCCTCAGTACGACCACCGTCCTGACCATGACCCTGACCGGTCTGGCCTCCGACTCCCACGCGGGCGGCGGCTCGGGCAGCCACTCGTTCCGTCGTACGGCGGCCGTGATTTCGATGTTCGTGGGAGCGGTCCTGGGCGCGGCCCTGGTCCTGGACCACGGCATCGCCCTCCCTTTGCTCATCGCGGCGGTGACCTCGGGGACACTGGCGCTGGTGGCCTCGGGCAAGGAGTAGGCCGGGTCGGGTTACCGGGCGCTGACCCGCAACTCCTTCACCCCGTTGATCCAGGCCGACCGCAGCCGGCGCGGATCCTCGACGAGCCGCAGATCGGGCAGGGCGTCGGCGACGGCGTTGAAGATCAAGTTGATCTCCAGTACGGCGAGCGACTTGCCCAGACAGAAGTGCGGCCCACCCCCACCGAACCCGAGATGGGGATTCGGATCCCGGAGCACATCGAACTCGTCGGGCCGGTCGAACACGTCCGGATCATGATTGGCGGAGGCGTAGAAGATCCCGACCCGGTCCCCCTTCCTGATCAGCTTGCCGCCGAGCTCGGTGTCCTGGGTGGCGGTCCGCTGGAAGGAGACGACGGGCGTGGCCCACCGCACGATCTCCTCGGCGGCGGTGGAAGGGCGTTGGGCCTTGTACAGCTCCCACTGCTCGGGATGCGTGAGGAACGCGTGCATCCCATGAGTGATGGCGTTCCTGGTCGTCTCATTCCCGGCGACGGCGAGCATCAGCACGAAGAACCCGAACTCGTCGGAGTTGAGGTTCCCCTCGTCCGAGGCGGCCACGAGGGTGCTGACGATGTCATGGGCCGGGCACTGCTTCCGTTCCGCCGCCATGTTCATCGCGTACGAGATCAGCTCGGCGGCGGACTGCTGGCCGACCTCGGCGGTGATGGCGTACTCGGGATCGTCGTACGCGATCATCTTGTTGGACCACTCGAAGATCTTGGCCCGGTCGTCCTGGGGGATGCCGATCAGCTCGGCGATGGCCTGAAGGGGCAGCTCACAGGCGACGGAGGTGACGAAGTCGAAGGGGCCGTCGTGCGCGCCGGCACCGGCGGCGATGTCCCGCGCGCGCTGCCGCAGCCGCTCCTCCAGCCCCCTGATGGCCCGCGGCGTGAACCCGCGCTGCACGATCTGCCGTACGCGCGTGTGCTCGGGCGGATCCATGTTGAGCATGATGAACCGCTGGGCGTCGATCGACTCCCTCGGGATGTGCTCGTTGAAGCGGATGATCGCGGTGTTGAGGTAGGAGGAGAAGATCTCGGGGTGCGTGGACACGTACTTCACATCCGCGTGCCGGGTGACGGCCCAGTACCCCTCGTCCTGGAAGCCGGCGGCGTTGCCCGACTGCGGGATCCAGCGGACCGGTTCGGCACGCCGCAGCTCGGCGAACTCCGGCAGGGGCACACGGTGATGCAGCAGGTCGGGGTCGGTGAAGTCGAACCCGTCGGGAAGCGCTGGACAGGGCATGGGCAGCTCCCGCTAAATCTGACACGTCATCAGATACAGATTGCGGTGAAGGTAGTTCAGGGTGCTGAAGGCTGCAAGACCCTTGCGGTGACGCACATCACGTCAGCAGACTGACCGTAAGAACTAGAACACGTACTAGTTCCTCGGAGGAGGATCCGCACCCATGGCCGCCGAACCCGTGATCGTGGAAGCAGTCCGCACCCCCATCGGCAAGCGCGGCGGCGCGCTGGCCAACCTTCACCCCGCCTACCTCCTGGGCGAGACCTACCGCGAGCTCCTCGGCCGCACCGGCATCCCCGCCGACGCGGTCGAACAGATCGTCGGCGGCACGGTGACCCACGCCGGCGAACAGTCCATGAACCCCGCCCGCACGGCCTGGCTCACCATGGGCCTGCCCTACGAGACCCCGGCGACGACGGTCGACTGCCAGTGCGGCTCCTCACAGCAGGCGTCACACATGACGGCGAACATGATCGCGGCGGGCGTCATCGACGTGGGGATCAGCTGCGGCGTCGAAGCCATGTCCCGGGTCCCCCTCGGCTCGGGCTCGAAGCACGGCCCGGGAAAGCCGTTCCCGGAGGAGTGGAACGTAGACCTGCCCAATCAGTTCGAGGCGGCGGAACGCATAGCCCGCAACCGAGGCCTGACGCGGAACGACGTCGACGCCCTGGGCCTGCTGTCCCAGTCCCGCGCCGCCGCCGCCTGGTCGGAGGAACGCTTCAAGAAGGAGACCTTCGCCGTCCAGGTCCCCACCACGGAGGAGGAACAAGCAGCCGGCCAGGGCATGTGGCGCCTGGTCGACAGGGATGAAGGCCTACGGGACACGACGGCGGAAGCCCTCGCCGGCCTCAAGCCCATCATGCCGACCGCCATCCACACGGCCGGCAACTCCTCCCAGATCAGCGA
Organism: Streptomyces sp. T028; assembly: GCF_048159505.1. Lineage (NCBI taxonomy): Bacteria > Bacillati > Actinomycetota > Actinomycetes > Kitasatosporales > Streptomycetaceae > Streptomyces > Streptomyces sp. T028. The sequence goes on along the minus strand of NZ_JBLRVZ010000050.1, from coordinate 213,216 downwards.
CGGGGCAGCGGCGATCATGTGGGCGTCAAAGCGCATGGCAAGGGCCCTGAAACTGAAGCCGAGGGCCCGGATAGTCGCCCAGACCCTGGTCGGCGCGGACCCGCACTTCCACCTGGACGGCCCGATCGACGCGACGAGGGCGGTCCTCGGCAAGGCGGGCATGACGCTGAAGGACATCGACCTGGTGGAAATCAACGAGGCCTTCGCCTCGGTGGTCCTGTCCTGGGCCAAGGTCTTCGACCAGAACCTGGACAAGGTCAACGTCAACGGCGGCGGCATCGCCCTCGGCCACCCGGTCGGAGCGACGGGCGCCCGCCTGATCACCACGGCCCTCCACGAACTGGAGCGCACGGACAAGGAGTTCGCCCTCATCACGATGTGCGCGGGAGGCGCCGTGGCAACGGGAACGATCATTCAGCGACTGTAGGGGCCACCGCCCAGGAGAGGAACGTCGAGAACACGGCGGGCCGGAGCGCGAGCATCGGGCCCGCCGGGTTCTTGGAGTCGCGGACGGCGATGGCGGAGGGGGTCGCGGCGATCTCGACACACTCGCCACCCTGGTCACCGCTGTACGACGACTTACGCCACTTGCTCTCCATAGCGCTCCTCCATCACTCGCCGGATCAGCTCCGCCGAATCTTTGAGGGACAGAGCGGCGGCCCGGAGATGATCGTAACGGAGCGAACAGTCCTTGACGGTGTCCAAGTTCGCGCTCGGATGCCCGCTGCCATACCCCTCGGTGTAGACGATGGACGGGTCGCTGGCGAAGCGGAAGAGGGTGAACGAGCCTTGCGTTCCAGGGTGTGCCCCAGCCGCGAACGGCAGCACTTGAATGTTGATCCGAGGATTCTCCTCGAACGACAACAAGTGGGCCAGTTGCTCACGCATGACCTCCCGGCCCCCGATCTCCTGGCACAGCACGCCCTCGGTGAGCACGACCCAGAAGACCGGCGGATCGCTCTTCTCGAAGATGCGCTGGCGGGCAAGCCTGACGGCGGTGCGGTCCTCCAGGTCGGTCCGGTCGAGTACACCCAGGACGGCACGCGCGTACGCCGGGGTCTGCAGCAGACCATGGATCAGGTTGTTCTGAAAGGTGCAGATCTCGATGGCCCGCGCTTCCAACTCAGCGGTCTGCCTGAACCAGGCCGGAAGTTGGCTACGAAGCACAAGGTCGACGAGCCGAGTGAAGAACCCACCGGTCACGAGCGCCGCATCCACGCGCTCACTGAACTCAGGCGTGGGAACCTTCCGAGCGGTCTCGATCTGCCCCACCAACGACCCGGTGTAGTTGAGCACATCGCCCATCTGCCGCTGCGTGAGCCCAGCGGCCTCCCGCAACCGCCGCAGCTCGAAACCGTAGTAGTCGAGGGGCGAAGCACCCGGGTCGAGGACGTTGACGTGGACCACGAGGAGTCCCCTCTCACGAGAATACGCGTTGCATTCGATCGGTAGCCCAGGGTAGTCGCAACAGGTCACGCTGGTCCCGTGAACGGAAATTCCCCCTGCCTCTACACCCCGCCGATCCCCACGCAGTACCGCATGACCCTCACGGTCGGCACCCACTCGGCCGGCCACATCCGCCGAATCACCCGCAGATTCCTTCAGGACTGGGACCTCGAACCCCTCACGGATCCGGTCGAGTTGGCGACGACAGAACTGATCGCCAACGTCTACCGCCACGTCCCGGACCGCCGCTGCAAACTGCTCCTCCTCAAACAGCCGCCCGGGATCCGGGTCGAGGTGACGGACGCCTACGGCCAACTGCTCCCGACCCCGGCGGAGTCGTATCCGGAACCGGAATCAGAGAGCGGCCGAGGCCTGTTCCTCCTGGACGCGATGGTCGACAAGTGGGGTGTGACACCGGCGCCCGGGGGCGGGAAGACGGTGTGGTTCGAGTGCGGGCGGCGTCAGAGCTGATCGCGCTCGACCCGGACGTACGTCCGCTCGCCGTGCGCGTCCGTGATGTCGATGGTGACGCCCTGCCACTCCTCGGCAGGCCCTTCCGGGACCTCTCCCAGCCGGTATTCGGCGTCCCGGAGCAGTTCCTCGGTGACTCGTAAGCCGGTGAGACGCTCGGTCAGGGCGAAGACCGCTGCCTTGCGGTCGACATCGGGGGCGTCGTCTCCGTGAGGATTGAGGCCCACCTCGCCGATGAGGGCGTTCAGGTCGTCGGGGGTGCTCCCGGTCCGGACGGCGTCGGACTCGAAGGTGGTCCGCAGTTCGCCGTTCTCGTACCAGTGGAAGAAGTGCATGGGCTTGCCGCCGTTGCTCGAATGCGAGACGGCACGCGTCCCGACGGAGAGCGCCGCCATGAAGCCGGGCCGGGTACCCAGGTCACCTCCGAGATCCAGGACGAGAGTCCAGTCGCCCCCGTCACCTGGCACGGTGAACGCTCCCACGAGGCTGGACTCCGGCCAGTCGTCCCAGTCCTCCAGGAACTCCCCGTGCTCCTCGACCAGTTCACCGAGCCCCACGCACACACCCCGCGGCTCGGCCCGCACCGACCCGAACACAGCCGTCGGCGAAACACCCCGCACCAACGTCAGGGTGTACCCGACCTCCAGGGCGTACCGGAACAGCGAGGACGAGGACGAGGAACGTATCCAGCCGTAGTCGGCTGCGGTCACTGACGACATTGCGACACATCCTCCCCGCAGCCGCTGTCTCAAAGTGACGCCTCGAGAGGTGTCAGCCAAAGATCACTACGGGTCGCTCACAGAGCAATTGACTTGCAGGCCAGAGCAACATCAACGATCTCCTCAGCAGTTGCACTGTCAGTAAGCCCCTCAAGCTCGGGATGGTAAATCAAATCGAGCACTCTGGGGTGCGGCACGTTGCCCTCAAGGATGCGAACCATCTCGTCATCTTCCGCCTCTGTCCCCTCTGAGGCCATGAGACCCCTAGCCAACTCCACCAGCTGCTCGCGCGTCATTCTCATTCGTGGCTCTCTCTACACGTGAAGTACTTCACTGATGATAGTCCGGATCCAGCACCTCCGCATGATACCGGGGCGTCACGACGATCAAGTTGTCCAGGTCATACACGCCCCCGCCATGCTGGATTGGCGTGACATGATGCAGAACATAGCGATTATTCTTACCTATGGCCTGATCCTTAACGACAAACGGAACTTTCCCTTCGACCATCCTCACCCCATTGGCTCGACTGGACTGATTAGCCAACTCCGGCATTGGAAATCTCTTTCCAGAAAGCCTCCCGGAAATCTCCAAATGTCGCGAACTGGCGACCCTGAAGTCGCCGAGCGATCTGCCCGGTGAAGACGCCGTCGCGACCGTCGCCGGCGGGGTTCTCGTATCGGGTGTGTAATTCATGCGGGACGGCGCAGATCACCAGAACTCTGGCTCTTGCCAACAGACACACGTTGGACGCTGCCCCCCGGAGGACAAGAACTCTTTTACAGCCTGACGCACAAGACCGATAGGGATTTCCGAACGGCTCGGAAACTCGGTCGCATTCCCCATGATGGAATAGGAGATTTCCCCCCGCCCATTCGAGGAATCAAGCGAGACGAAATTTCCGTCATCCATGAAGCCGAGGACTCCGACCTGAAGGTCTCCGTCAGCCCCAACCAGCAACTCGTGGTCTGGAACACCTGCCGGCATGAGCAGACGTTCCAAGCTGTGCAGCGCGGCCAAGTTCTCCGATGGCCGGCTTGCGAGGAGCGCGTCGATCAAGGCATCAACATCGCTTAGGGTTTGAAGCAAAACCGGATTATCTCCGTGCTGGCGCCGATAGTAAGCCTGCACCCGACCGTACTTCACTTCACGCCCCCGTAGGTCCGACGCCCGCAGGCGGAAAACGGTGTGGTTCGAGTGCGGGCAGTGTCAGAGCTGATCGCGCTCGACCCGGAAGTACATCCGCTCGCCGTGCGCGTCCGTGATGTCGATGGTGAGCGGCAGGCGGCCGGTACGGGTTGGATGGGCAACGGCCTCGTCTTCACCGCCCCGAACGGCAAACCGCTCGACCCCAGCAATCTCACCCGCCGCTTCCGCCGTCTCCTTCGCGGCGCAGGCCTCCGGGCCATCCGCTTCCACGATCTCCGCCACTCGACCGCGACCCTGCTCCTGGAGCAGGGCGTCGACCTCGTCGTCATCAAGGAACTGCTCGGCCACGCCCACATCGGCGTCACCGCCGGCGTCTACGCCCACGTCCGACTCCACCTCCAGCGTCAGGCCATCGACACCCTCGGCGACGCCCTCAGGCCCGGCCCCGACCGACCAGGCACCCGGATCTCTGTAGCCGACGTCCGCTGACGTTGCCGTCAGCGTTGCCGTCAAACGACCGGAAGGCTCCACCGAACAATGCGCCGGTGGAGCTTCCAGAATTACTGGAACGGCCCGGCAAGAGAGCCAGAATCGCGCTACTCCAAATTTCCGAGAGTCCCCTGCGGACCCTCCGCCACGATCGCGCGGAATGCCTCGACCATGGCTGCCACTCCACCCTTGGGCACGATCACGAGATCAGAACACTGGAAGAAGACTCCACCGCCATACTCGCCGGTTTCCCTCCATCGATTCATCACCGTTTCGATCGCACCAAGAGTCATGAAACTTGCACTCCACCGGGTGCCGTCAGGGAGTCGCAACTCGGCATCAACGTCCTCTACTGTTTCCGCCGGGTCATCGGCACCGAGCATGAAAAGCGCAGTGAACTCAGGTTCCCTGACGACGTGGTAGATGTCGTCTTCCACGGGTTCGACGTGATTACTGTCCATAAATCTGCTTCAGCCTCGCGATCACCTTGGACTCGTTCCCCTTGTCCGCCTTGCCGACAACTTGTATGCCGCCGTCAACATTCCGGAAGAAGAGTCGCCCACCGTTTCGCCCTCGCGCGTAGGTCACATCCGTGCCAGTCAACGCTTTACTTCCTCTACCCGGGTTCATGTTTCCGCGGGAAAGCTGCTCAAACAGGTGGTCCAAGTCTCTTTGTACATCCTGATTCTTCCCTGCTTGCTGCGCCGCTTTCGTCAGTAGCGAATCCTGGCCGATAGCAGACGACATTGGAATGCATCCGCCAGAGTTATGAACCAGGACCGGCGTGGCCCCCGCCAGCACATAGTACGTGTGCAGGTCGTCGACGGTGAGGTTGTACGTGCGGGCGTGCTCTGTGAAGGCCCTGTTGGCCGTGACGATGACGGTGGTGCCGTCGTCCGTACGCAGAGTCATGCCCGGGGTGAGCAGGCCGGCCTCGACCCAGCGGTGTTCGGATGGTGACCAGAAGGGGTGCTCGTGAGTCGCCGTCAGGGGCTCGATGCCGTCGGGTGTGGCAATCGACAGTTCGTTGAAGTACTTGTCGTCATCGGTCACGATAGCGGCGGTGACTTTGCGTGCACCCGTTGCGCCGGTCTCAGGATCGGTGGCGAGAACTGTGTCACCTGGTTTGATGTCCTCGATGTCCTTGGTCTTTCCGTCGGCCATGAGGACGTCCGTTCCAGCCAGGAAGCACTTGCAGGAGTACGCCCTCAGGGCACGGCCAACGTCCGTTTTACCGAGGGCCACTTTGACACCGCCTTCTACAACGGCACTTTCGAATCCCCCGATGGACGCCATACGCGAGTACTCGAGATCCATGAAGTAGTCGCGCATTTCCTGCGAACAACCGATTTCTTTATGGACCCAGCAGACGTTTACAGCCGTACCGATGGTGTTGCTCGCGTCAGCAGTTCCGCTGCGGTACGCCTTCTGCATGTCATCGCGATAGGCGTTGAGCCACTGCGCACGCTGCTCGGCGTTCAGAGCGAAGTGGTCGACAGCGGCGTAGATCTCCTTTCGCACTTCCCGGCTCTCGTCGCTAATCTGCTCGAGGATTCCGCTTCCTCCGTCAGAGGAACCGCAGCTGTAGTAGCAGCCTCCAGGACCCGTCCCGCCAGCAGGGATTCCGGGAGTGGGGCTCTGGCCGCCGCCTCCACCGTTGCGGCGGGGCTCGTTGTGGCCTGTGCCGTCGTCGATCCACAGGCCCGTGGGGTCGCTGTGGGTGACCGGGTTGTTGTTGGCGTAGGCGTAGCCGTTGAGGGACTGGGGCTGGCTCGGGTCCAGGATCGGGTCCACGCTGATGAACTGGCCGATGGCCGGGTCGTATTCGCGGGCACCGATGTGGGTGAGGCCAGTCGTCGCGTCGCGGGTTTTGCCGAGGAAGCCCTTGTCGTCGGGCCAGGGGCCGTAGAGGGCGGTGCCTCGGTCCGCGCCGAAGGGGGTGGTGTAGCGCTTGGTGTAGGTCTGGGCGGTGTCCTGGTTCATGGCCAGGGAGGACGTGTTGTGCGCGTCGCCGGTCAGGTAGCTGAGCTTGTTGGTGCCCGACTGGTTGGTGCGCATCGCGATGGTGACACCGCCCGCGCTGTAGTAACGCTGCGCCCACGTAGTGCCGTTGGCGCGGAGGTGGAGTTCCGTGGCGCCCGTGTACAGGACGCGCTCGCCGTTCTGGGTGTTGCGGATCAGGAGGGTGCCGTCGGCGGAGTAGACGTAGTCCGTCGCCGAGCCGTTTTCGGTGAGCTTGCTGAGCTGGCCCTCCGGTGACCAGTCCAGGGTCTGGGTGGCCGTCTTGCCGGGGCGGTGCCAGGAGTTGCCGGACGCGTCGTAGTCGTACGCGCTCTCGGGAGTCGAGCAGTCGGTCTTGGTGGTGGTGCCCGTCAGCACGTGCTTCTGGGTGGTGCTCGTGTAGCAGTACGTCGTCTTCGTGTTGCCGGTGCTCTTGTGGACCGTCTCGCTGGTGCGCTGGCCGGCGTCGTTGTAGCTGTAGCTCGTCCAGTACGGGGCCGGGCCGGACAGGCTCGACGCGCTCGGTGCGTCGGAGCACTTCTGGGAGGTTGGCGTCCAGGCTTCCAGCAGACGCTGGTGGCCGTCGTACGTGAAGCACTGGGTGTCCGCCGAGCTCGCGCCGCCCTGCGTGGTCGGGTCGCTGATCGAGGTGACGTTGCCGGTTTGGTCGTAGCCGTAGTTGAGGTCCTGCAGCATGAAGCCGTGGGTCTGGTCCGTGGCGTAGCTGCGGGTGAGGCGGCCGGTGCCCTCCTCGAAGTCGTTGGCGACGTAGAAGCTCTTGTTGTCGGTGCCGCCCGGGCCCAGCGTCAGCAGCCTGGGCTGAGCGAGGGCCGAGTAGTCGACGTCCAGCAGATAGCCGGTCGCGCCACCGACCGAGGTGACGTCGCCGAGGGCGTCGTAGCCGTAACCGATCGTCTCCGAGGGCAGGCCTCCGGCGGCCGGTTCCTTCGTCTGCTGCACCGTGCCGTCAAGGTTGTAGTACGTCTCGAACGACAGCTTGGACGCGGCGCCGGCCACCGCGAACGCGTCGGTCGAGGGCAGCTGAAGCTCGCTGGTCGTGGCACGGCCCAGGCTGTCGTAGGCGGTGACCGACTGGGTGTAGGACGTGGTGCCCGTCTTGCCGTCGAGGTAGCGCGTGGAGGAGGTGGGCAGGCCCTTGAGGACGGTGTCGTAGACGTAACCGGTGAGCTGGTTGGCGTCCGTCTTGGCGGTCTTCCAGGTGCCGGTGACACGCCCCAGCACGTCGTAGTCGGTCAGGACCGAAACGCCCCGGGAGTCCGTGGACTTGACGGGTCGGTCGAGGACGTCGAACTCGGTTGCCGTCGTCCCCTTGTCGGGGTCGGTGGCGCTCGCCTGGCGGCCGAACAGGTCGTAGACGTATGACCAGGCGGCGTTGTCCGGCCCGGTGATCGTCTTCTGCTGGCCGTCCAGTGCGTAGGTGAACTTCGTGGAGGTGTACGAGGCTCCGGTGCCGCCGCCGTAGGCGGTGTCGGCCGGGCTCGTGCTCGCGTACTCGCGGGTCTCCGTCATAAGGCCGCGGACGTCGGTGATGGTGCGCTGGGCCGAGCCGCCCTCGACGGCCGTCGTGGCAACGGAGTCACCCGTGTAGCTGGTGGTCGTGGACCACCTCTTGGCGCCGTACACGTAGAGGGTCGATGTGGTGGCGCGGCCCGCCCCGTCGAAGAGCGTCTCGGTCTGGGTGGGGGACTCGCCGTATTCGGCCCGGGTGTACGTGCTGGTGGGTGTGCTGGTGTTGTCGAAGATGTCGGCGTACGTCTCGTACGCGAGGCTCCGGGTGTCGTACCGGGTGTCCGTGAGCAGACGGCCACCCTCGGGTGTCGGCGACTGGGACTGGAGCGGGCGCAGGAGCGCGTCGTAGATCGTGTAGCTGGTGTTGTAGGTCTCGCCGTCCTTCTTCAGCGTCGACGACGACACCCAGGACTGCTTGGCATTGTTCAGCTGGTAGGCGAACTTCTGGTTGGGCGACTGGATGGCGCTGTCGCGGTTGGGCAGCCAGACCTGGGTCAGCCGGCCCAAGGCGTCGTAGGCCAGCTCGGTCTTCTTGCTGTTGGCGTCGTAGATGCGCAGGGGCTGGCCACGCCGGGGATCGAGGAAGCTCGTCGTCTTGTACGTCTTGGGGTCGGTGGTGATGGTCCTGGTCAGTGGGCCCGCGTCGGTCGGGGTGTAGGCGAGGACCGTGGCCGGGTTCGAGGTTGCGTCGCTCTTGCTCACGGGGCGGCCCAGCGTGTCGTACGTCGTTGCGGAGATCCGCTGCCAGCCGTTGGGAAGGCGGTCACCGTCGGTGTTCGCGGTGGCGGCGTAGCCGGTTGCCCGCCCGGTCCAGGTGGCGAGGCCCTTGGTGGGCGTCTGGCTCGCCGACCAGGCAGTGGCTGAAGTGTTGTCGAAGACGGTGCTCACATCCGCGAGGACGTCGCCTCGGTCGGGCTTGGCCGGATCCATGGACGCAGGCAGGGTGAGCTGGGTGTCCGTGGTGGCGCAGGTGCGGGCGACCGAGCGGATGCGGGAGACGGTGCTGATGATGCCCAGGTCGGTGTTACGGGCGTACCAGGTGCGGGTGCACGTCTCGTCCTTCGCTGTGCCGACCTCACCGGCGTCCTCGACCGTGACAGGCATGCCGTAGCTGTCGAAGGACGTGCTCGTCAGCCGCTCGCGCCAACTCTGGGGGACCGTCAGGTAGGTGTAGCCGTGCACCTTCTGCGTGCGGATGTAACGCGCGATGTGGTCGCCGGCACCGGGTGGGGTCTGCCGGGCGGTCTCTTGTGACCAGGGGTCGTTCACCGTGGCCGAGATCGCCGTCGAGCCGTCGTACGTGACCTGCTCCCGCAGTTGGCCCGCGTACTCGTTCTTGTCCGTGACCGACGACGCCCCGAGAGCCGGAGCCGACAACGGAGCCACGGAGACGGACTTGGTGGTGCCGTCGCTCTTCTCGTCACCGTCCATGCCCTGGAGGTACAGGGAGACGGTCCGCGAGCGGGTCACGTCCGTCGCGCCGGTCCACGCCGTGACCTGGGCGTAGCCGCGCCAGTCGGACCAGGTCCGCTCACCCTTCTTCGTGAACGGGTCGTCGGCGTAGTGCCAGGCGGCTCCGCTGTAGGAGTAGGCGTGCTCGACCGTCTCGTTGGCGGCGGTCGGGTCGGAGACGGTGACGGCCAGCACCCGGTACTTGTGGAACCAGTCGATCGAGGCGTCCTCGGCACCGTTGATGTGCCAGAACTGCGGGTAGCAGGATCGGGTGTTGGAGTCCGGGGGCGCGCTGATGACCTGGCTGCGCACGCACTCCTCACCCGAGAGCGTCACCGTGGTGATGGCACCGGTCTCGGAGGTGACGGTGGAGAGGCGCGGGCGGGTCAGCGGCAGGATGTTGTCGGTGGCGTCGACGCGGTTGGGGCGCAGCTCGTACGTGAACGAGACCGGGTCCATCGCGATGGCCGACGTACCCGCCTTGGCGGTGCGCTTGATCGACTTCAGCGTGAGCACCTGGTCGGAGCTGTCCCCGATGTCGCCGCCGTCGAGGTACTGCTCGGCCAGGTCCCAGGAGTCCACCGGGTCGTAGGCGGCGCTGGTGGCGTTGTAGGAGAAGGTGTCGATCCCGGTGAGGCGCTTGCGGGAGAAGAACGCCGGGCCGCTCGCGTCGCACTCGTCGTCGTCCTTGGAGCAGATGGAGTCGAACGGTACGTCGGGCCAGTTGTCGGCCGTGTCCTTGGTGAGACTGGAGCAGTCGGCGGCAGTGCAGCGTTCCGCGTAACTGAAGGTGACCTTCGCGTCCGCCTTGTCGATGAAGAGCGCGCCCTTGCGCAGGCCGTACTCGATCCGCTCCAGGTAACCGCCGCGGGTGTAGGCGGCATTGGCGGTCTCGGACTTGTTCTTCTTGTAGTAGTTCGTTTCCTTCGTGTACCAGTACGTGGCCGCGTTGCCACGCGTGTCCTCGATGTAGTCGAGGTTCCACCGCCAGGCCTGGGTGAGGGCACGGTCGGCGAAGGCGTCGCCCTCGGAGTAGCCGGGTTCGTCCTCGTCGTCCCCGAAGACGGGTACGGTCGCAACCGAGTTGGTGCGCTGGGTGTCCGCGCCGTCCAGCTTGTCAAGGCCGAATACGTACTTTGTGCCGTCGCCGGTGACGACGGTCCAGTGCTCGCCGTTGTCGTCGCCGTTGTCCGCGCCGGTTGAACGGGTCACGATGGAGGCATCGTCGTTCTCCAGTCGCCACTTCCCGCTGTCGTCGTCCTTGACGAGCCTCGACGACTTGCCGTTCAGCACGAGGCGCGCGTTGTCGTACTTCCAGCAGGAATCGAAGACGTCGTCGTGGCCGTCGTCGTCGCACGATCCGTAGGTACGTTCGATGTAGGACTCGGTGAGTGTGAAGCCCTCACCGACCGATGTGCCCTGGTTGTTGGACGTGGCCGTGCGACCGTCCACGCTGCCGGAGTCGTACGACAGCGCCAGCGGCGGCTGGGGGCCCGCGGCGGCCGGGGGCATGGTGAAGCCGTACGACCATGTGAAGGCGCCCGAACTGCCGCCCGCCTCCCAGGACGAGGACTCCGACAGCGGAGTTGCCGAGTAGTTCCCGGTGCCCTTGGGGGACTCCCCGGAGCCGGCCGCGGCAGCAGTGACGGCCAGCACGGTGGCTGCGGAGGTGGCGCTGCCCGCCGCCTTGAGGAGTTGGGGCGTCGGGCCGTTCGATGCCTCGGCAATGGTCACCTTCGCCGACACCGACTGGCGCGTCACGTCATTGTCGGACGCGAGCGGGCGCTGGGTGCGGCACTCGGTCTTCTCAGGGGTCGTCAGGGCACAGGCGGGAAGCTGCACAAGACGCAACCGCTGGGACCATCCGCCGCCCACGGCGGAAGCAAAGCGGCTGTAGTCGACACTGACTTCGGTGTTACCGCCAGTGTCCGCCTCGGCGGTCAACAGCACGCCCGTGACCCCCGCCGCACGAGCGGACTTCTGATCCAGCACGGTGACGTGGGCCTCGCCGGCTGCCGCGGCCTTGCCTCCGGTCTGTGGGGCGAGGGTGACCGGCAGGCCGCTCGGCTCGGCGGTGGCCCTCTTCCCCGCATTGAGGCGGAGCGTGGCCTCCCCGTCTCCGGGCCAGATCGCCTTCTGCTCCGTACGAGCCTTTTCAGCCTGGGCCTTGTTGGCCTTCGTATCGCGTGCGGCCCGCTCACGAGCCTTCTTCGCGCCCGTGCCGTCGAACGCCTTGACCTCACTCACCCGGGACTGGGGCACGTCCGGGCGGCCCAGCCCGCCCGATCCGGCAGCCTGGGCGACCTGTGCCGCGCCCAGAGGCACGATGAGCGCCAAGGCCAACGACTGCACCAGCATCCGACCGCGCGGACGTCGGCCGGTGCCTGTCCACTGCGCGATTGATCTGCTCCTGCCAAGGATCACGTACTGCCCCCGGTCCCGTCGAGAAAGTTCAGAAGACTTGAAAGAGCGCCCTGGTCGGGTAATGGCGTCAGTCGCCCACGGTCTCCTCGACCTGGCCGAATCCGGACATCGCGCCCGCCCACAGCCTGACTTCCGCAACGCGTCCCGGCAGGTAGTGCCCCCACGCGTCACCGCTGAAGCCCTTGCCGACGGCGAAGTCACCGGAGCCGGTCCTGGCGGTGAACGCCTTGTCGTCACCGTCCTGGACTGCTCCCAGATACAGGCTGATCGTGCCGTCCTGAGCGTTGTAGACGCCGGTCATCCTGACCATCTCGTCCACGTCCGCGACTGTCACCGACTCCACCGAGCTGAACGAGCCGTCGGTGTTGAGCCGACCGAAGTGCCACAGCCCCACCGGGACTGTCTTCTCCTCGCCCGCATCCTCGTCCCACACCGTGCGGTTGCCCGTCAGTTTGTACCAGAAGCCCCACGCCGAGCCGTCCGCCGTCCGCTGCCCGACCACCTGGCCGATATAGCCGACGCTCTTACCCTTGAGGGCGTCGGCGTCCAGGGACGCCAGGACGGTGACCGTGAAGGACCCGGTGTCGTCCACGACCGGCCCCTCAGTGGTTGCCGCGCCGTCCACACCGTCCAGCACGATCGACTCCCCGTCCAGCGACGCACTGCCGCCCAGGTTCAGCGACCGGCCGTAGCCCGAGGTGGTGTCCGCGATCGTGGTGCCGGATCCCCGGTCGGCCGACCAGTCGGCGACGAGTTCCACTGCGGCGTACTCCTTCGAGATCATCGCCCGTGCCTCGTCAACGATCTCTTGCCCCGACAGCGCCCGCTGCCATGCGGTCGGCTCGTCGATGCCGCCGCTGAAGTAGTCGGTGAAGGCGTCGGCCCAGATTCCGCGGCCGATCTGCAGCGGCCCCGACCCCTGCCAGGCCGTGACGGATTCGACGGTGCTCTGGAGCACTCCGTTGACGTAGAGGCTGACTCTTTTCTGCTCGGCGTCGTACACCCCCGCCACATGCGTCCACACACCACGCGGCGTGGCCTGCTGGGCGTTCGCCTTACGGAGGGATCCATCGGTGCCCATCACGCTCAGGCTCCAGGTGTTGCCCCCTCCGCCCGCGTACGACAGCCCGAAGGGGATGTACTTCTTCGTGAAGGGGCTGGGGCTGTCCGGCGCCTGGCTGAGCGCCGTCAACGTGCGTGAGGCACTGGGGTCGACACGCACCCAGGCGGAAACGGTGTACGAGGCGGAGGTGTCCAGCACCGTGGCGGCCGTGGCCGCGTAGCCCGAGCTTCCATCGAGAGTCATGCCCCTGTCCGTGACCGGGGACTCCAGCGCCACACCGCTGGCATCGTGGGTGATCAGCCCGCGTCGCCCCCGGTCGTCCCGGGCCGCACCGCCTGCCAGAGTCGCGTTGTCCGAACCGTCCCATGTCGCGGAGTCCACCGCGGCGCCGTCTGCCTCGGTGAAGTTCCACCGGCCGACCGGCTCCTCGCCGTCGGCGACCAGGAAGTCGAAGACCGACTGTGCCCCAGGGCGACCGACAGTGTCCTTGGCCCTCACGTAAAGGCGGTACGTGCCTTCCTTCGGCGGTGTGATGCCGACTGATACCGAGGCGTGAGGCTGATCGGGCGACCACTCCGCCGTCGAGGAAAGCCTGTACTGGTAGGCGACGTTGCTCTCCTCGTCCCCCGCAGCGGGATTGAAGGTGAACATGGCCTCCACCCCCGGGCCACCGTGCGCGGTGCAGTCGTTGGTCGTGCACTGCGTGTACGGGGAGGCCACGGAGATCAGCGGTGCCTTGGGGGCCGTAGGGTCGACCTTGAAATAACAGGGCGTGGTGTAGCCGGTGTTCAAGCGGTTCGCGCCCTCTTCGTCATAGGAGAGAGTCAGCGCCTTCACCCGGTACAACACCCCCTCCTGGAGGGTGGCCAAGCTACGGGACTGCAACTTGAGGTTTCCGGCGTAGCCTGACGTGGGGCTGTCGACGTCGGTGGTCGCGAGCGTCCAGGTTGTTCCGTCGTACTTGTCGACCCTCCAGCGGATACGCAGGTGGGCGTACGACTCGCCGCCGGACGCGGTGCGGGGCCGTCCCTGCACCTGCGGAGTCGGGTCGGATACCACGTCCGGATCTGTCGACTTGGTGGAGCACACATAGCCGGTACCTGTGACCAGGCCGACCTGGGTCGGTAGCGCGGGCACCGCCACGAACTTCACCTCGAGCGTGGCATCGTTCTTGAAGCGCTTCCAGGCCGAGGGGTCGGACTCGTCGTGTGCCTTGATCTCCAGCGTCAGCCGGGAGAACTTGCCTGCCGCGAAGTTCGACACCGTTGAGGTCAGGTTCTCGTTGGTCTCCGCCGGGTTGTCATGGAACTCGATGGGTGCGTCCGGTGAGTCCGGGTCGCACAGCGAGCCGCGTCCGGCGGAGACGTTCTGGTCCCCCATCAGGTCGAGTTCCGTGGGTCGCGAAGCCCAAGTGGTGGCGGAGGAGATGTTGTTCGTGCGAACGAGGTCCACCATGCGCGGGTCGCACTGAAATGCCCACGGCTCGGTCACGCGGAACGTGGCGTCGAGGACCTTCTTGCCCTTCAGGCTGGCCGGGGAGAATTCGAAGTACAGCTTCTGCACGTACCCCGGTCCGCAGTAATAGCCGTTCCAGGTGCCGCACTTGCCCGCGCCCTTGCCTTGGTCGTCATCACCGTTGCCCCATCCGTAGGACTCGTAGCCGTCACTGCGCAGCAGGGTGCGCTCCGACTCGCCCCAGGAAACCTTCGGGTCGATGAAGAGCGGGAATGCCGACGCTTCCGTCTTGGCGAGCATTGCCGTGTCCGGAACAACGGACAACGAGTCCTCGGTGACCGCGACGTCCATTTTGACAACCTTGTCACCCTGGCCGGGCTCCAGCCCTGAACCGGAGGGGGCCACCTCAGCAGGATCGGACGACGTGGTCGCCTCCGTGGCGAGCGTCTGGGCCCGCAACAACTGCGTCTGCGTGCCGGATTCTTCGGTTGTCGGGGCCGCGCCGTCGCCCGCCGAGTCCCACATCCGGGCGGGCGGCGCCTTGAACACCGTCCGGCCGCTGCCGTCGACGGCCGCGAGATTGCCGGCCGCGCCTTCACGAATGTCCAGTCCCCGCGACTTGAGTCCGAACGTGAGCTTCTTCAGGTCGTCATTCGCCGCCGCTTCCGGGGTCTTCACGACGAACACCGGCTGGAAGCTCTCGGGTGTCACCGTCACCTGCAGATCGACACCCGGCAACACGTCGGAATAGACGGCGCTGGCGCCGTCCAACTGCGGCGCCGGAAGGTTGCCCGACCACTCGAGCTCCAGCGCCCTCCCCTGATCTTCGATCCGGGCCAGAGGTACGTTGCCGCCTCCCCCGGAGAGGTCGATCGACACGGCGGCCGCCTTCGGCCCCACCGAGCCGTCGGAACGTGTTTCCAGAGTCGCATCCGGCGCCTGCCAGCCACCACCCGGCTTGGCCACCCTCACGGGCACGACGGACTCCTCGAGAGTGAAGGTGAAGCCGTCGGGATTGGCGTAGAACGTCGTCCGGTCCGTGCGTTCTCCCGTCACTTCCACGCGCTCGCCGGACTCCTGCGCGTCGGAAAGCGCCTGTTGTGCCTCGGTGAGGGAGACGGCATCGGACTCGCCTGTCGCAGCGGCTGCCTGTTGAGCAGGTGCCACCAGCAGGACCATCACTGTGGCGAGCCCGGCCGTCGCGGCCACCATCTTCGCTCGCCAGTCATGCCCATGACATAACTTTTCCTCTTTAACACCTTGCATCAACAGCACTGATCCCCCGCCCAGACGCACAAGATCTTCAAAATGTGAACGTAGTCAAACCCGCTTCATACCTTGCGTCAAGGGATCATCACTGGGCGCACTCGAGCTGTCCGTCGATCTCGTCGGCCGTCATAGGGCCGTCGTCCGTCCAGTAGTCGCCCGGATTCAGGCTCGCCTGCTTGATGGTTCGTACCGTGAAGAGGCCGTCGCGGCCGTCGCCGGTGGGGTCCTCGTAGGCCACTCCGATGTGGGGCGGGATGGAGGACTCGGCCGGACGCGGGGAGTGTTTGGCGAAGCCCTCTCCGGTCCAGAGACTCACGACTCCCTCGCGGACCGTCGCCGACGTCGGGTCGGAGGCCCACCACACGACGCGTGGGGTGTCGGCCTTGTCGTCGTCCCAGTCGTAGACCTCGACGCGGCGGATCTCGTCCGTGGGGCACACGGGGAACTTGACGACGATCGTGTCGCCCTCCAGGCGGGCGCCCAGGGACGGGGGGATCGGGTGGGAGGGGAGGAAGTGGGTGCAGCCGGAGGTGGCCAGGGCGGTGAGCACGAGGAGAAGCGCGGCGGTGCGTCTGCCGTGGTCGGTGTGTTTCGTCGGTGTCGTCAAGCCGCCCCCTCGGTCGTCCAACCTCCGACCTCAGCATGCCCGTTGGCCCGCTCCGCGGAGCGGGCCGTTTGCCAACGGTTTGGTGTCGGGTTTCGGGCTTGGGCTTGGGCTTGGTCAGGCGCTTGGGGTCGGTGTCTTCGGTGCCGGGACCGGGTCCGTTCGTTGTGGGAGGGGCGCGGAGTGGGCGCGGGGGCCCATCAGGGCGTACGACAGGCCGAAACCGGCGACGACGACGGCCGCGCCGCCTGCCGCGTCGAGGACCCAGTGGTTGCCCGTCGCGACGATCGCCGAGACCGTGAAGAAGGGGTGGAGGAGGCCGAGGGCCTTCATCCACCACTTCGGGGCGACGATCGCGATGACCATGCCGCACCACAGGGACCAGCCGAAGTGGAGGGACGGCATCGCCGCGTACTGGTTGGTCAGGGCGGTGAGAGTGCCGTAGTCGGGCTTGGAGAAGTCCTGGACGCCGTGGACCGTGTCGATGATGCCGAGGGCCGGCATCAGGCGCGGCGGGGCCAGGGGGTAGAGCCAGAAGCCGACCAGGGCGAGCAGGGTCGCGAAGCCCAGGGAAGCGCGGGCCCAGCGGTAGTCGACCGGGCGGCGCCAGTACAGGACGGCGAGGACGGTCAGCGGTACGACGAAGTGGAAGGACTCGTAGTAGAAGTCGAAGAAGTCGCGGAGCCACTCGACTCCGACGATCCAGTGGTTGACAGCGTGCTCGATGTCGATGTGCAGAAAGCGTTCGAGGTCGAGGATCTCCTGACCGTGGGCCTCCGCGCGGACCCGGCCGGCGGAGTTGGAGCCGCCCGTCGCGGCGAGGCGGACCTGCTGGTACGCCGCGTAGGTGACGCGGATGAGGAGCAGTTCCAGGAGGAGGTTCGGGCGGGTCAGGACGCGGCGCAGGAACGGCAGCAGAGGGACGTGGCTCAGGCGCGCCGGGACCTGGGGCGCGTACTCCGTGGGGATCGGGGCGCGGTAGTACGGGGACGTGCGCGAGAGGAACGGGATCGCCGTCGCCGCGGCGACGGCCGCCAGCAGGACAGCGTTGTCCCGCAGCGGGTGGAGCGCCGGCATGTTCGGCAGCATCATCTTCGCCGGGAGGGTCATGACGAGGACCACGGCGACCGGCCAGACGTAGCGGTCCGAGGCGCGTTTGCCGACCCTGCCGACCACCGCGAGCAGTACCCACAGCAGCTGGTGCTGCCAGGTCGTCGGGGAGACCGCGATCGCCGCGCAGCCGGTGACGGCCACCGCCAGCAGGAGCTGGCCGTCGTGGGCGTAGCGGACCGCGCGGCGTACGCCGAGGGTGGCGACGGCCGCGCCGAGCGCCAGGAACAGGCCGATCTCCAGCGGGCCGGTCAGACCGAGGCGCAGCAGGGCGCCGTGCAGGGACTGGTTGGCGAGGGCGTCCGCCTTGCCGCCGAGGCCGACGCCCGCCATGTGGTGCACCCAGTAGGTGTACGAGTCGTGCGGCATCGCCGCCCAGGCGAGCACGGTGACTCCGGCGAACGTCGCACCGGTCGCGGCGGCGGCCCGGCGGCGGCCGGTGAACCACAGCAGCGCCGCGAAGAGCAGGACCGTGGGCTGCAGGGCGGCGGCCAGGCCGATCAGCGCGCCGCCCGCCTTCTGGCCCCGTACGACGAAGCAGCCGAGCAGCACCAGCAGCACCGGGATGATGCTGGTCTGGCCGAGCCAGAGGGTGTTGCGCACCGGCAGCGACAGCATGAGCAGGCTGATCGCGACGGGAGCGGCGAGCAGGGACGTACGTCTGCTCACCGGCTGCGGGAGGGCGCGCGCGACCACCAGGCCCAGGGCGGCGACCAGGAGCAGCGTGCCGAACGTCCAGCCCCAGCCGAGGGCCTGTTCCGCCGCCCGGGTGAGGGGCTTGAGGACGAGCCCGCCGAAGGGGGTGCCGGTGAAGCGCGTGGAGTCGTAGAGCGAGCCGTTGACGTGCAGTACGCCGTTCGGTCCGACCCAGGTCTCCAGGTCCGTCAGCCGCTCCCCGCGCGGGGTGCCGAGGACGACGGCCACCTGGCGTACGGCGAGGACCGCCGCGAGCAGCCAGAGGCCGAGACGGGCGGCGCGCAGACGTGCCGCCCTCGTCGTGCCGACCGCCGTCGCCCCGAAGGCCTCCGCCGGTCGCCCGCTGTGCTCCGCATTCGCCACGCCTCGTCGGCCTCCCGCCCCGTGCGTCCCACACGTCTTCGCGTGGGTGTGTCCTGAACGAACCCTATGAGGCTCGGACCGCCCCCGGAGAGAGACGCAGGCCATCCCCGCTTCACCTGACGTCGGTCCTCCTTTTGTCCGGAAGACGATAGTGCGCCGGGGGGAAGGTTGCCTCCGCAGGGCGCGATGTGGGTCACAGCGCGGCCGGAACTGGCACTTCTCACGAACGGAACGCCCGCTTCAGCCGTACCGTCGTACGCCCGTACGACACCGAGGGCAGCGGGACGGCTGCGAGTCGTGAACGCGCGGATGCCGACAGGCAGCCGAAGGGGAAGGGTGAAGGGGCAGGGTGAAGAGGGTGACGGAGATGCACGGCAGCGGGCGGCGGGACGCCGGGGCGCGGGCGTACGCGCGGGTCGTCGCCGTCCTCCTGGCGCTGCTGGCGCTCCAGCTCGGGTCGCTCGTCGCGCCGGCGTACGCCTGCGCCTGCGGTGCCCTGGTCCCGGGCGACGGTCGGCAGCTCACGGTCGGCCGGGAGGTGTCGGCCGTGCGCTGGGACGGCAGGCAGGAGCAGATCGTGATGAGCCTGCGGGTCGGCGGCGACGCCGAACGGGCCGCCTGGATCATGCCGGTCCCGAACCGGGCGACGGTGGAGCTCGGCGACGCGGAACTGTTCGACCAGCTGGCCTCCGCCACCGCGCCCGTGCAGCGCACGCGTACCCATTTCTGGCCGCAGGACGGCGACTGGCCGCTGACCGCCGGGGACGGCCGGGGCGGGCCGCCGCCCCCGCCGGGGACCGGCGCCGAGGTGGGCGTGGTCGGGCGTGAGCGGCTCGGGCCGTTCGACGTGGCCCGGCTGACCGCCACCGATCCGGCCGCCCTGGACGACTGGCTGAGTTCGAACGACTTCGCCCTCCCGCCCCGCCTCGAGACTGCCCTGCGGCCGTACGTCGAACGGCGATGGGAGTACGTCGCGGTCAAGCTGACCCCCGAGACCGCCGGCGACGTCCTCGACGGCGAGCTCCAGCCGCTGCACCTCACCTTCGCCGCCGACACCCCCGTGTACCCGATGCGGCTGTCCCGGCTCGCGACCACCCCGCAGTCGCTGGGCCTGTACGTCCTCGCCGCCCACCGCATGGAACCGGCGTCCCGGATCGGCGGCGAGCGGCCCCGCGTCACCTTCGCGGGCCGCGTCGGTTCCTCGGCCCGCGGCCCGCTCGGTGAGCTGGCGGAGGGCACGCCGTTCCTGACGGCGGTCGCCCAGGAGTTCCCGCGTCCTTCGGCGATCTCCGGGGACCACGAGCTGCGGCAGGCGCCCGCCGACACCGCGTTCCGTCAGGTGATCTACGAGGACCGGCTGCTCAGGGTGCTCGGCGTCCCGGCGTGGCTGGTGACGGTGATCGGCGGCCTCACGGTCGCCTCCGCGGCCTCCGTCGCCCTCGCCCTCCACCGACGCAGGGCCGACCGAGCGGCCCAGCCGGGCCCCCGCCACGCCTCGGGCCACCATCCGGCGACCCCGGCGGGGACGCCGGCCGCTCCCCCGGCGGGGACTCCGGGGCGGCCCGCCACCCCGCCCACGCCCCCGATGCCGACCACACGCCCGACCCCGACCGGTGTCCCTCCGATGCCGACCACACGCCCCACCCCGACCCGTGTCCCTCCGATGCCGACGGCTCGCCCGACCGGGGCAACCGTGCCCCCCAGGCCGGCCGGCCGTCCCTCCGGCACCGGCTTACCTCCGAGGCCGACCGCACGTCCCGCCGGAGCAGCCGTACCGCCCGTACCGCCCATGCCGCACATGCCCCCTTGGCCGCAGCAGACGCAACAGACACAGCAGGCGCAGCCAACAGGGCGTCATGCGCAGTCCGCACAGTCCGCGCAGCGGGAGCAACGAGCGCGCCGGACCCAGCAGACACCCCCGCCCCCGCCCCCGCCCCACCCTCCCACCGCACACGAAACCGCGCCCCCGTCCCCCACACCCACGCCCACACCCGCCTCCTCCGCCGCCGCCTCCTCCGCCTCCACGCCCCCCAGCGCCCCTCCACGCCCTCCCCGTCCGCCGTTCGCGCCCCCGCGCACCCCCGTGTCCCCGAAGCCCTTCACCCTCCCCGTGGTGCCTCGCCCGAACGGGTGAATTCGCGGGGCGGGGAACCGGGGAGGACCCTTGGGCGGGGAACCCGCGCACGGCGAGGTCCGTTCACAGGAGTGGTTAGCGGTTCTAACCTGTCGCAGGCACACGGGAGGCAGAGCGCATGAGCGAGTCGCAGGTCTGGGAGGCCGTCGACGCCTACTTCACGGCCCACCTCGCCCCGGACGACGAGGTGACCGCGGCCGCGTTGCGCGACAGCGAGGCCGCCGGGCTCCCCGGGATCAACGTCACGGCGAACCAGGGCAAGCTGCTCCAGCTGCTGGCCGAGATCCAGGGCGCGCGGACGATCCTGGAGATCGGCACGCTCGGCGGGTACAGCACGATCTGGATGGCCCGCGCGCTCCCCTCCGACGGCCGGCTGATCTCGCTGGAGTACGACCCGCGGCACGCGGAGGTCGCCGTCCGCAACATCGCCCGCGCGGGCCTGGACAAGGTGGTGGAGGTACGGGTCGGGGCGGCCCTGGAGTCGCTGCCCCGGCTGGCCGACGAGAACCCGCCCCCGTTCGACCTGGTCTTCATCGACGCCGACAAGGGCAACAACCCGCACTACCTGGAGTGGGCGCTGAGACTGACCAGCACGGGCAGCCTGATCGTCGTCGACAACGTCGTACGCGGTGGGCGGGTGGTCGACGCGACCAGTGCGGACGGGGACATCCGGGGCAGCCGGGGCGCGATCGAACTGATCGGCTCCCACCCCCGGCTGAGCGGGACGGCCATCCAGACGGTGGGTACCAAGGGCTACGACGGTTTCGCGCTGGCCCGCGTCCTGGCGTAGCCCTCAGGGACCTACGAGAGGGACTTACGAGAGGGACTCACGAGGGCCTACATCTCGTGGAAGAAGCCCACGTTGACGCTGCGCGGCCCGGTGCGGTCGACGACGACGATCTCGCCGGAGCCGCCGCGCGGCAGCGGTACCGTGCCGCCGTAGGCGATCTGCTGGGCGTACTCCCCGACGAGCAGTCGTACTTCGGAGGACGGCTCGTCCTGCGAGCCGCGCAGCCAGGAGACCTGCCAGGTGCCCTCGGGGCCGCACAGGAACTCCAGGTGCACCCGGGAGACGAACAGCCAGTCCTCGGGCGTCACGAGACGGCACACGGACTTGTCCCGGCCCACCCGCAGCACGGCGCCCGGGTCACTGGGCGCGTCGGCCATGAGCATGCCGGCCGTGGCGCCCTCTTCCGTCCCGGAGACGGTAGCCATGGTGAGTTCGAGCACGTGCGCTCCTTCGTGAAGCCGTGAATCGACGGCTGGGTGGCGACTGGACAAGCCGCTGAACAGTGTTTGCACAGCGGCGGCATGATAAATCGCCCGGGCCGGTCACGTCCGGCACAATGGAGGCATGACCGAGCGAAAGCCACCGGGTGTCCCGTTCGAGTCGTGGGTCGACAAGCAGATCCGTGACGCCGAACGGCGCGGGGAGTTCGACCAACTTCCCGGCGCGGGGAAGCCGTTGCCGCCGGGGACCGACAGCTCGTACGACGAACTCTGGTGGATCAAGGGCAAGATGGCCCGTGAGGGGCTCTCGGTCCTGCCCCCGTCCCTCGCTCTGCGCAAGGAGGCGGAGGACGCGCTCGCGGCGGCGTACGCGGCGCCCTCGGAGCGCATCGCCCGGAAGATCATCACGGACGTCAACGTCAAGCTCCGCGACATGATGTTCAAGCCACCGCCCGGCCCCCCGCTGGGCATGAAGCCGTACGACGTCGAAGCGGTCGTACGGGAGTGGGGGGAGCGCCGGGCCGCGGCAGGGACTGCGGAGGAAACCACGAAGGGGACCGCGGACGGGACCGCGGACGGGACCGCGGAGGACAGTCACCTCGGCTGAGTCGTTTACGGCTCCTTGGTCTCCGACTCCAGGCTCGCTCTCGTCGTCGCCCCGTAGACCCCGAGTTCGTCCTCCTGGATGCCGCGGGACCACTGGTAGTTGCGCAGGGCGCTTTCCACGTCGCTCGTGAAGGTGCCGTTCGCCTCGCCGTTGTACAGGTACAACTGGCGCAGGCGCAGCTGGAGTTCGGTGACCTCGTCGCCCTTGTCGCCCAGGCGGAGGACGGGCGCGGAGATGGTCTCCTGGCTGTTGTCGGCCTGGTTCTCGGCGCCGATGGTTCCGGTGGCGCGGGCCGTGGGGGCCGTCGTGCTCTCCGTGGCTGAGGGCGAGGAGGACGGCGGGGCACTCGACTCCGCCGCGCTCGGCGACGGGCTCCCGCTCTCCGAGGGGGACGGCGGGGCGCTGGACGCCGAGGGGGAGGCGGAGCCGCTCGGGGTGGACGCGGAGGCCGCGCTGGTCGAGGTGTCGGGCACGGCGGCCCGTACGTCCTCGGGGGCGGCCTTGTCGCGGGTCGGCTTCTCGTAGGTGAACAGCCCGCTGGCGAACCCGGCCGCCGCCACCACCGCCACGGCGGCACCGGCGGCCGCGATCACCAGCGTGCGCCGGCGCCGCCCGCGCGGCGGCTCCTCGTCGTCCGGGTGGGCCCGGTTCCCCATGTCCGGCGTCTCGAACAGGCTCAGATCGCTCGTGCTGGGCTCGGCACCCGGAAGGATCCGCTGGATCGGCCGTGTCGCGTCCACGGCACTCGGCTGTATGCGCTGGATCGACCGCGTCTCGTCGGTGGCGCCCGGCTGTATGCGCTGGATCGGCCGCGTCTCGTCCGCGGCGCCCGGCTGTATGCGCTGGATCGGCCGCGCCTCGTCCGCGGCGCCCGACGGGATCCGCTGGAGCCGCATCGTCTCGTCGGCGGCGGGCACCGCCCGCAAGGGCATGGTCGTATCGACGGCGTTCCCCGCCGCGCCTCCGCCCGCCCACGGGCCCCCGCTCGAGCCCGGGCCTGCTCCCGCGCCTACCCCGGCCCTCGGACCACCTGCGGTGCCAACGCCGACCCCCGCACCGCCTGCGGTGCCAACGCCGACCCCCGCACCGCCTGCGGAGCCAACACCGGCTCCCGAACTGCCCGCAGCGCCAACGCCGTTCCCCGAACCGCCTGCAGTGCCTGCGCCCCCTCCCAAGTCCACGCCCCGGCCGAGTCCTTCCCTCGCCCCGGCGCCCCTGGCCGGAACCGGGCCTTCTGCGAAGTCCCCGTCGGCTCGCGGGCCCCCGCCTCGACCGGGACCTCCGCCGGCCGTCCCCGTGCTTCCGCTCGCGCCCGTACCCCTGGTCGGGGCCGGGGCCCCTGCGGAGCCCTCTCCGGCTGGCCGGCCCCCGCCTCGGCCGAGGCCTCCGCCGGCCGTCCCCGTGCTTCCGCTCGCGCCCGTACCCCTGGTCGGGGCCGGGGCCCCTGCGGAGCCCTCTCCGGCTGGCCGGCCCCCGCTTAGGCCGAGGCCTTCGCTCGCCCCTGTGCCCCTGGTCGGGCCCGGGGCCCCCGCGAAGTGCCCGTCGGCCCGCGAGCCCCCGGGGCGGCCGAGGCCTCCGCCCGCCGCCCCAGCGCCCCCGTCCAGAGTTCGCGTGCCGCCCGTGTCTCCCAGCTCGACGTACGGCCGTATCCGCAGCGGATCGAAGTCCTCCGCCGCGGCCGCCTCCGCCGTGCGGGCGTCGCGCAGGGCGTCGGACGCGCGTTGGGCGCAGGCGCAGGACGGGGTGTTGTCGGGTGCGCGCAGCGCCCCGCACTCCGGGCACGGGTGCCCCTGCGGCGGCCCCGGTCGCCCCTGCCACCCCGTCCGATCGCTCACGTGTTCGCCCCTCCCCATGAGAACTCCAGAGTTTATGCAGATCCTCCACACGGCCGACTCGCCCAGCCCCGGAATGCCGCATTCCGTCGGGTTTTCCCTCGGTGCCCGCAAGGCCCCGGGAGGGCTCGGGAGGCCATAACCGGCCACACCGATCACGATGGACAGTGGCACATAAGCCTCAGGAGGTATCCATGGCGTTGGACGCGCACAGCAGGGCCGCGGATCCCCGTGAGGAACACGTGTCCGGAAACGTCCTCGTCTCCATCGGCGCCCTGCTGCTCGGCATGCTCCTCGCCGCCCTGGACCAGACGATCGTGTCGACCGCCCTGCCCACGATCGTCAGCGACCTGGGCGGTCTCGAGCATCTGAGCTGGGTCGTCACCGCGTACCTGCTCGCCTCGACGGCCGCGACCCCGCTGTGGGGCAAACTCGGCGACCAGTACGGGCGCAAGAGGCTCTTCCAGGCCGCGATCGTGCTCTTCCTGATCGGTTCGGCGCTCTGCGGAATGGCGCAAAACATGCCCCAGTTGATCGCCTTCCGGGCGGTCCAGGGGCTCGGCGGCGGCGGGTTGATGGTGCTGTCGATGGCGATCGTCGGCGACATCGTCCCGCCCCGTGAACGCGGTCGCTACCAGGGCCTGTTCGGCGCGGTGTTCGGTGCCACCAGCGTCCTCGGCCCGCTGCTCGGCGGCCTGTTCACCGAACAGCTCAGCTGGCGCTGGGTGTTCTACGTCAACCTGCCCGTCGGCGTCGTCGCGCTCGCCGTGATCGCGACCGTCCTGCGCATCCCGCGCAAGGGCACCCGGCACGTCATCGACTACCTCGGCACCCTCCTCATCGCCTCCGTCGCCACCTGCCTGGTCCTGGTCGCCTCCCTCGGCGGCACCACCTGGGACTGGGGCTCCCCGCAGATCGTCGGACTCGCGGTCCTCGGCGTCGTACTCGCCGTCGCGTTCGTGGCCGTGGAGCGCGGGGCCGCCGAACCGGTCCTCCCGCTCAAGCTGTTCCGCGTCCGCACCTTCACGCTCTCCGCCGTCATCAGCTTCATCGTCGGCTTCGCGATGTTCGGCGCGATGACCTACCTGCCGACCTTCCTCCAGGTCGTGCAGGGCGTCTCCCCGACCATGTCCGGGGTGCACATGCTGCCGATGGTGGCCGGCATGCTGCTGTCGTCCACGGGCTCCGGGCAGATCGTCAGCCGCACCGGCCGCTGGAAGGTCTTCCCCGTCCTCGGCACCGCCGTCACCACGATCGGCCTGCTCCTGCTGCACCAGCTCGACGAGAACAGCACGACGACCGAGATGAGCACGTACTTCTTCGTCTTCGGGTTCGGCCTCGGCCTGGTCATGCAGGTCCTCGTCCTCATCGTGCAGAACGCCGTCGCCTACGAGGACCTCGGCGTCGCCACCTCCGGCGCCACCTTCTTCCGCTCCATCGGCGCCTCCTTCGGCGTCGCCGTCTTCGGCACGGTCTTCGCGAACCGTCTCGGCGACAAGCTCACGGACGCCTTCCGGGGCACCGAACTTCCCCCCGGCCTCTCGGCGCACGCCCTGGAGTCCGACCCGCGCGACATCGCCGAGCTGCCCTCCTCCCTCCAGCCGCAGGCCCTGCACGCGTACGCCTCCGCCATCACCGACGTCTTCGTGTACGCCGCCCCCGTCGCCCTCCTCGGCTTCGTCCTGGCCTGGTTCCTCAAGGAGGACCCGCTGCGCGGCTCGGTCACCGCGCCCGACGTGACCGAGACCCTCGCCAGCAACCCCGTCGAACGCTCCTCGTACGACGAGGTGTGCCGCGCGCTGTCCGTCCTCGGCACCCGCGAGGGCCGCCGCGAGGTCTACCGCACGATCACCGCCCGCGCCGGCCACGACCTCCTCCCGGCGGCGAGCTGGCTGCTGCTGCGGATGAAGCGGTACGGCAGTGTCGAGCCGGGCGTGCTCGCCGAGCGCAGCAGCGTCCCGCTCCCGGTGGTCATCGAGGCGGCACGCCAGGTCGAGGAGCGGCGGCTCGCCGTGCGCGAGGGCCTCGACCTGACGCTCACCCCGCGGGGCCGGGAGGTCGCCGAGGATCTCGCACGGGTGCGGGAGGAGTCGCTGGCGGAACTGCTCGGCGACTGGTGGGGGCCCGACCGGCCCACCGACCTCGTGCAGCTGGTCAGGGAACTCAACGACGAGCTGTGCGGCTCCGACCGCGAACAGCCGCGCGCCGGGCGTCCGGAGCCCCGGCGTCCGGAGCCCCGGATCAGGTGAGGTGCTTGGTGAACCAGTGCTCGGCGTACGGGTCGTCGTTGTGCCGCCCGGTCTCCTCGTAGCCCAGCCGCGCGTACAGGGCACGCGCCTCGACCAGGTCGCTGCGGGTGTCCAGGATCATCCGCGTGGCACCGAGTGCGCGGGCGGCGTCCTCGGCGGCCCGCACCAGCAGCGGCGCGCCGCCCTTCCCGCGCAGCTCCTGCCGTACGAACACCCGCTTGAGCTCGGCGGTCGCCGCGTCCAGCAGCCGTACGCCCGCACAGCCGCCCGGCTCACCGTCGTACCGCCCCACCAGCAACCGGCCGCCGGGCGGGATCAGTTCCGCCCAGTTCCGGGCGGCGATCTCCCGCTCCAGCTCGTCCGGGTCGGTGCGCCGGCCCTCGTGCAGCAGGTACCAGCGGTCGCTGACCTCCGTGTAGTACTCCCGCCAGAGGGCGGCGGCGACGGCGGAGTCGGCGGATTCCGGGGCGACGGTCCAGGTCATCCGCTCATTCTGCGGAGAGGGCGGACGGGGTGCGCAACCGGATATGCGTGACCCCCGGCGGCCTCCCGGGCCGGTTCCAGCGTGGACGGGCATGCGGACTCCAAGAGCTCTGCACCCGTTTGGGAGGGGCCCCGCGGGCAACCCGGGACGGGAACCGGCCCGTGGGGCCGACGCACCGGAAGGCAACCATGTCCACAGGCGTGATCATCGTTCTGATCGTGGCCGCGGCGGCCGTCGTCGCCGTGGCGGCGGTCCTGTTCCTGCGGGCCCGGGGCGCGCACGGCGGACGGGGCCTGAAGCAGCGCTTCGGGCCCGAGTACGACCGGGCCGTGGCCCGGCACGACGGGGACGTCGAGGGGGCCGAGCGGGAACTCGGCGCGCTTATGGAGCGGCACGGTGGACTGCGCGAGAGGCCGCTGGAGCCCGCGGAGCGCGAGCGGTTCGAGACCCGCTGGACGGCCGCGCAGGAGCGGTTCGTCGACTCCCCGGGGGAGGCGGTCGCCGAGGCCGACCGGCTCCTCGCCGAGGTGGCCGGCGCCCGCGGCTTCCCGGACGGCACCCGCTACGAGGAACAGCTCGCCGCGCTCACCGTCCACCATGCCGACCATGTGCACGGCTACCGGCGCGTGCACCGGGCGGCAGGGGCGCGGGCAGGTGCCGGGGGCGAGGTGGATGCGGCCGTGGCGACGGGCGAGCGGCACAGTGGGGAGCTGCACGGTGGCGAGCGGCGCAGTTCGGAGCCCGGTACGGAGGACATGCGGGCCGCGATGGTCGAGGCCCGCGCCCTCTTCGACGACCTGGTGAAAGGTGACGTGCGATGACCGACATCACGATGCGGGAGGCGGAGAGCCGCCGGCCCCGCACACCGATGGAGAAGGCCCGGGCCGCTGCCGTGCGCCCCCGCACCGCCGGGCCCGAGGCGCTGCTGCCGCAGGACGAGTGCGACGAGCTCGCCTCGCGGATGCAGCACGCCGTCGTCGGCTTCGTGGACGGACCCCGGGACGCCGTCGCGGAGGCCGACCACGTCCTGGAGGAACTCGCCGACCGCTTCACCGACGCCGTGAACCGGCGCCGCCGCAGCCTGCGCGGCTCCTGGCAGCCCGGGGAGAAGGAGGACGGGGCTACCGGCTCGGACACCGAGCAACTCCGGCTGGCCCTGCGTGACTACCGCGAACTGACCGAGCGGCTGCTACACGTTTGAATCCTCCCTTCCCTGGAGGGGGACCCCGTGGGGGAGGGGATTCCTGGCTCAGGCCGCCTCCTGGAGCAGCGCTCCACGGCGACGCCCCGCGTTGCCGTCACGGGACGCGATTCTCCCCCGCAAGCGGGAGGTACCCCCACCCCGGCGTGAACGCCGGTGCCTCCTCTCAAGAGACCAGGTGAATCCGGACCCCGTCCCCCACAGCCTCCACCCGCACCTCGCGCAGATCCCGCACCGCCGCGTCCGGCCCGTACATCCCGGCCCGCGCGCCGACCCCCACGACCCGCATCCCGGCGGCGTGCCCCGCCTCGATCCCGGCCCCGGAGTCCTCGAACACCACGCACTCCGCCGGCGCGATCCCCAGTTCCGCCGCGCCCTTGAGGAAGCCCTCGGGATCCGGCTTGCTCGCCCCCACCGACTCCGCGGTGATCCGCACCTCGGGCAGCGGCAGCCCGGCCGCCGCCATCCGCGCCGTGGACAGCGGTACGTCCGCCGAGGTCACCAGCGCGTGCGGCACCTCCTGCGCGATCAGGGAGGCGAGGAACTCCGGCGCCCCCGGCACCGGCACGACACCGTCCAGGTCGGCGGTCTCCTCGGCGAGCATCCGCGCGTTGTCCGCGAGGTTCCGCTCCATCGGCCGGTCGGGCAGCAGCACGGCCATCGAGGCGTGTCCCTGGCGCCCGTGGACGACCTTCATCACCTCGTCGCCGTCCAGCCCCTGCTGTTCTGCCCAGCGCCGCCAGATCCGCTCGACCACGGCGTCGGAGTTCACGAGGGTGCCGTCCATGTCGAGCAGGAGGGCACGGGCGGACAGGACCGGCATGAGCAGCTCCCCACACACGCGACACACATAAGAGACAGGCATAAGGGACAGGCGTACGCAAAAACAAGGCGGCCCCGCCCGCCGGTCAGGGAAAACGGGCGGGAGCCACTTTGTTTCCCCACGGTACAAAACAATCGGCGCCCGCCGCCACCCACCCCCGAAAGCGTTCACCGAGCGTTCAGCTCAGCCCCCAGCTCAGCCCGCGATCGCCTCCCACAGGCTCCACACGCCGAGCGCAAGCATCAGCAGCGCGGCGATCTGCGTGATCAGCTTCAGCGGCACCCGCTTCATCAGCGCCTTTCCACCGACGATCCCGAGTCCGGCCACCGCCCACAGCGCCAGCACCGCGCCGAGGCCGACGGAGAGCGGGTCGTCGTAGCGGGCGGCGAGGTTGGCGGTCATGATCTGGGTCAGGTCGCCGAACTCGGCGACCAGGATCAGCATGAATCCGGCGCCCGCGACCTTCCAGAAGGACTGGTTCTCCGGCCGCCGGACCTCCGCGTCACCATCGGCCCCGCCCTTCGTCAGCAGCAGCATCGCCGCGCCGCCCAGGAACAGCACGCCCGTCAGCGCGTGCAGGATCTGCTGCGGCAGCAGCGTCAGCACGCTCCCGGCCGCCACGGCGAGCGCGACATGCAGCGCGAAGGCGGCGGCGACGCCCGCGAAGACGTAGGAGGCGCGGTAGCGGGTGCCGAGGACGAGGCCGGCGAGCGCGGTCTTGTCCGGCAGTTCGGCCAGGAAGACGACACCGAAGACGAGCGCCATGACGGTGAAGCTGATCAAGGTTCCTCAATCGGTCGGGGGCCGCCCCACCGAGAGTCCGTGCGGTTCGCGAGCACTTCGCGAGCAAAACACCTCGGCACGGCAGCACACGGCATCCGCGCCGACCGGCACGGATGTGCACTGCTTGCCGAAGGTCTCGCCGGCCGACCCGTACACGACGGGCCTGCCTCCGGGCGCCGGCTCAGACGAGCTGAGCAGTATGTCGACGGTCCGGCGAAGAGCTACTCCCCTTCTGCTCCGCCCAGTGTACGAGAAACCGCTGGAGATCGTTTCGCCGTAAAGCTTGTTGTGTCATGTACGCGTCATTAACTTCTTACCTGACGCATACCTCCCCGCAACGCGGCGCGGCGAGCATTCCAAGCGCTCGCGCCAACACCCCCACCCCTCAAGGGAGTTCGCATGGCCAAGTTCTACGCGCGTCGACGCATGAGCATACTCGCAGCGCTCACCGCTCTCATAGCCTCCGCCGCGCTTTTCAACTCCCCCACCGCCTCCGCCGCCCTCCCCACCCCGGTCAGCGCGGCCACCGCCCGCACCTACCTGGCCTCGCTCACCGTGGCCACCGAGGACCGCACCGGCTACGACCGCGACCTGTTCAACCACTGGATCACCATCTCCGGCACCTGCAACACCCGTGAGACGGTCCTCAAGCGCGACGGTACGAACGTCGTCACCAGCTCCGCCTGCGCCGCCACCAGCGGCACCTGGTACTCCCCGTACGACGGCGCCACCTGGACCGCCGCCTCCGACCTCGACATCGACCACCTGGTCCCGCTCGCCGAGGCGTGGGACTCCGGCGCCGACAGCTGGAGCAGCTCCCTGCGCCAGCAGTTCGCCAACGACCTGACCCGCCCGCAGCTCATCGCCGTCACGGACAACGTGAACCAGTCCAAGAGCGACCAGGACCCGGCCGAGTGGATGCCGTCGGTCACCTCCTACCGCTGCACCTACGTCCGCGCCTGGGTGCAGGTGAAGTACTACTACGACCTCTCCGTCGACTCGGCCGAGAAGTCCGCGCTGACCAGCTACCTGGCCAGCTGCTGATCGACCGGTGTGCGCCAGGCACTCCCCACGCTCCTCCGCCGCTGCGTACCGTACGGGGCGACGGAGGAGATTGAATCCTCCCCTCCCTGAAGGGGAGGGGATTCCTGGCTCAGGCAGCCTCCTGGAGCAGCGCTCCAGGAGGTCTTGCGCCCTCGGCACCAGCCGGGTTGAGACCAGCCCGGACGAGCATCACGCGTGCGGAGTTCTTGTCCCGTGGGGACGCGGTTCCGCACGTGGTGCAGGTGTAGGTGCGCTCACCCAGCGGCATTGCGTGCTTGGCTCTCGCTCCGCAGTGCGCGCAGTCCATCGTGGTGTACGCGGGGTGGACGAGGCGGATGTCCCGCCCGTGCTTGCGGCCCATCTCGATCAGGGCCTGCTTGGTGGCGCCGATGGCGGCGTCCGCGGCTTTGCGGGCCATGGTGGTCCGGCTGAGGAACTTCGGCTTGAAGTCCTCGACGGCGACAGCGTCATGGTCACGGACGACCTTCTTGGCCCATTTACGGCCGGTGTCCTGCCGCTGTCGGGCGGCCTTCTTGTACGTCTTCGCCCGCAGGTGCTTTGCCTCGCGGTAGCCCTTCGAGGCGGGCTGTCCCTTCTTCGGTCTGCGGCGGGCCATCATCCGGTCGTACCGGGTCAGCTTCGCCCGGGCCTTCCTGCCGTGCCCGGCGTGCGGCAGGTCGTGGTCGTCGGACGTGGTGGTCGCGGTCTCCTTCACGCCCCAGTCGACGCCGAGTACACGGCCGGTCTCCGGCAGCGGCTGGACCTGGGCGGGCACGACGAACGAGCAGTACCAGTGCCCGAGGCTGTCCTGGTACACGCGCACCGAGGACGGCTCGGCCGGCAGGTCCCTCGACCACACCACCGTCAGGACGATGCCGCCCGCCAGATGCAGCCGGCCGTCCTTCAGCCGGAAACCGCGCCGGGTGTAGTTGAGACTCGCCGGCGCCTCGCGCTTCTTCTTGTGCCCGGGCATCCCGGCCCGGCGGGCCATCGGCAACCCCTCCCGGATGTCCTTGTGCGCCTTGGCGCGGGAGCGGCCGAAGTCACGGATGACCTGCTGCTGGGGAACCGACGAGCCCTCACGCAGCCACGGCGTACGGCTACGGGCCTCGGTCAGCATCCGATCGAGCTGCGCCGGGCCGCACGTCGTCTTCTGCCCGGTGGCCTTGTTGTGCCGGTGCACCGCCCTGGACTTGGCGACACACTCGTTCCACGTCCACCGGCACCGGTCCCACTCCGCCGCCAAGGCTGTGCGGGCGGCGGAGGACACGCGCAGCCGGTAGGTGTACCGGGCATGATCCACACCATCGGGCCCCGCCGCCTCCGCCATGCCGACACCCCCGCTCCCGTTCCCGTCACCCACCCCTGGGCTCACACGACCATACGAGCGAGATCCGCACACCCACACCCATCTCCCGCCGCGATCACCCCCATCAGCGAACACAGAAACACACGTTCGCCCCCCGGCCCCTCCGGGCAGAGACCGGTGGCGCTCCGCGCCCGAGAAGCCGGATACGGCGACGCTCGGCGTCGCTGCACGGGATGCGCCTCTCCCCCGCAAGCGGGAGGTACCCCCACCCCGGCGTGAACGCCGGGGCCTCCTCGCAAGACACCAGGGGAAGGGCACGTTGGCCACGGTGGAGGAGTCCGACTTGACCTCCCGATGAGGTTCATCCGGGACAACCGGGGCCGGTGGGGCCCGCGTTGGCTTCCGTGACGGGCAACGGCATGATGAGGCGGACCGTCCGCCTCCGGCACGCCTCGCGGACGGCCCACTCCATCGCGCCCCACACGCCCGGGAGTCACCCTCTTGCCCTCAGAGAACGCGCGAGCGAACGCGCAAACGGTGTCCGTCGCCGTCGCCCTGGTCGGCGCCGGGCCGCGCGGGACCAGCGTCCTGGAACGCCTGTGCGCGTCCGCTCCGGACCTCCTCCCGCCGGGGGTACGGCTCACCGTCCATGTCGTCGACCCCGATCCACCGGGGCCCGGCCGGGTGTGGCGCACCGCGCAGTCGCCGGAGCTGCTGATGAACACCGTGGCCTCGCAGGTGACCCTGTTCACCGACGACAGCGTGGACTGCGCCGGCCCGGTCCGCCCGGGACCCACCCTCCACGCGTGGGCGGGCGGCGCGCTGGGCCCGGACGAGTACCCGACCCGCGCCCACTACGGGCGCTACCTGGAGTGGGTGTTCGCCCGGACCGTGCGTGAGGCGCCGCCCTCGGTGCGTGTCGAGACCCACGCGGCACGCGCCGTCCGTCTCGACGACGCCGCCGACGGCCGCCAGGTCCTCACCCTGGACGACGGCCGGGTCCTGCTCGCCCTGTCCGCCGTCGTCCTGGCCCAGGGCCATCTGCCGCTGGTCGCCGACAGCGCCCAGCACCGCCACACCGCCTACGCCTCGCGGCACGGCCTGCGCCACATCCCGCCCGCCAACCCGGCCGACGTCGACCTCTCCCCCCTCGCCCCGGGCGAGCCGGTCCTCCTGCGCGGCCTGGGCCTCAACTTCTTCGACCACATGGCCCTCCTGACGACGGGGAGGGGCGGCCGTTTCGTCCGCACGGGCACGGACACGGGCACGGGCACGGACACGGGCACGGGCACGGACACGGACACGGGCACGCACGCGGCGTCGGGCGGGCTGCGGTACATACCCTCCGGCCGTGAACCCCGTATCCACGCCGGTTCGCGGCGCGGGGTTCCGTACCAGGCGCGCGGGGACAACGCCAAGGGGCCGTACGGCCGCCATGTCCCGCTGGTGCTGACGCCGGAGGTGATCGCGGGGCTGCGCAAGCGGGCGGACTCCGGGGAGGCACCCGATTTCCTGGCGGACATCTGGCCGTTGGTGGCCAAGGAGGTGGAGACGGTCTACTACGCGGCCCTGACGGGACGGGCGGCGGAGTTCGGGGACCGGTTCCTCGCCGTGCCGCACCGGGATCCCGAAGAGGCCCGGATTCTCGACGAGTTCGGTGTGGCGGAGGCCGACCGCTGGAGCTGGGACCGGATCTCCCGGCCGTACGCGGAACGCCGGTTCGCGCACCCGGGGCAGTGGCGGGAGTGGCTGCTGGCGTATCTGCGGCGGGACGCGGAGGACGCGGCGCGCGGGAACGTGGAGGGGCCGTTGAAGGCGGCCCTGGACGTACTGCGCGATCTGCGCAACGAGCTGCGGATGGTCGTCGACCACGGCGGTCTCTCCGGCGCCTCCCGCCGCGCCCACCTGGACCGCTGGTACACCCCGCTCAACGCCTTCCTCTCCATCGGCCCGCCCCGCCGCCGTGTCGAGGAGCTGACCGCGCTGATCGAGGCGGGCGTGGTGGAGGTGCTCGGCCCGCGTCTGGAGGTCCGCGAGGAGGACGGCGCCTGGTCCGCGCACTCCCCGGACGTGCCGGGCTCGGCGGTCCGGGTGACCACCCTCGTCGAGGCCCGGCTGCCGGAACCGGAGCTGCGCCGCACCGCCGACGTCCTCCTCGCCCGGCTGCTGAAGACGGGGCGGTGCCGCCCTCACACGGTCGACGGTCATGTCACCGGCGGACTGGACGTGACACACCGCCCGTATCACCTGATAGACCGTCAAGGCCGTCCGCACGCACGGCGGTTCGCCTTCGGGGTGCCCACGGAAGGTGTGCACTGGGTGACGGCGGCGGGCGCCCGCCCGGGCGTGGATTCGGTCACGCTTTCGGACGCGGACGCGGTGGCGAGAGCCGTCCTACGTGCGGCGACCGTGGAAGCTGGGCCCCGGACGGACCCCGGGCCATGGCTGAATGTTGAACTTGCAAGCATTGATTAGGTCCGCCTAACGTTGATCGCTCATTCGGTACCGCCGCCCCCACCGACGGGCCGTCCCAGTCCCCAGCACGGACGGTCCGACCGACACGACACCGAAGGAGCACCCCCCACCATGTCCGCTCGCCTCAACACCGCACAGCCCTATGCGCTAGGGCTGTTCCGCATCGTCGTGGGCCTGCTGTTCGCCTGCCACGGCGCCGCCTCCCTGTTCGGCGTCCTGGGCGGAGCCGTCGGCACGGACGGCGGCACCATCGGCGCCGGCACCTGGCCCGGCTGGTACGCGGCCGTGATCCAGCTGGTCTGCGGCGTCCTGGTACTGCTGGGCCTCGGCACCCGGGCCGCCGCGTTCCTCGCCTCGGGCTCCATGGCGTACGCCTACTTCAAGGTGCACCAGCCGGGCGCCCTGTGGCCGCTGGAGAACGGCGGCGAGGCCTCCGCGATGTTCTGCTGGGCCTTCCTGCTGCTGGTCTTCACCGGCTCCGGCGCCCTGGGCGTGGACCGGCTGATCACCAGGCGTTCGGCCACGTCGCGTGAGCCGGCCGCACGGCAGGCCACCGCCGCGGCCTGAGACAGGTACACCGGGTGCCCTCTCCGCAGCGGCGGGGAGGGCACCCGCGTTCACAGGCCGGGAGTGAACAGGACATGCGGTACCCAAACACCCCTCGTGACCCTTCTGTCACATCTCACGCGTACGCTGTATGGCTGTCATTGTCACGGGGGAGCGATCGGGTGTTCGAGAGTGTGGGGGCCTTGCTGGGCAGCCCTTGGATCTACGCGCTGGTGGGACTGTCGGTCCTCCTCGACGTGTTCCTGCCGGTCCTGCCGAGCGGGGTGCTCGTCATCACGGCGGCCACCGCGGCGGCCGCAGGCTCGGGCGCGGCGACCGGCAGCGTGCCGCACCAGGTGCCGGACATCCTCGCCCTGATCCTCTCCGCGACGACCGCGTCCGTCCTGGGCGACCTGGTGGCCTACCGGCTGGCCTGGCGGGGCGGTGACCGCCTGGACCGCGCGATCTCCCGTTCCCGGCGGCTGACCACCGCGCAGGAACGTCTCGGCGAGGCCCTCGCCCGGGGCGGCGGCGCCCTGGTCGTCCTGGCCCGGTTCGCTCCCGCGGGCCGCTCGGTCGTCTCCCTGATCGCCGGTGCCGCGCACCGCCGCGCCCGTGACTTCCTGCCCTGGTCCGCGCTGGCCGGACTGTCCTGGACCGCGTACAGCGTGGCCCTCGGCTACTTCGGCGCGCACTGGCTGGGCGCCGGCTGGCTGGCGACGGGAGTCTCCGTGCTGGCCCTGTTCGGCGCGGGCGCGGGAGCGGCGTACGTCATGCGGCGCCCGTCGGCCTGAGCCCGGTTTCTACGAGACCCTGCTCGCCGCCCCCCGCACCTCCAGCCCGCCCAGCAGCTGGGCCGTGGCCTCGGCGATCGCCTCCACGGCGTGGTCGAACACCTCCCTGTTGTGCGCGGCGGGCGCCCGGAACCCGGACACCTTCCGGACGTACTGCAGGGCGGCGGCGTGGATGTCCTCCTCGGTCGCCTGCTCGGGCAACGCGGGCGGACGCAGGGTCTTGATACTCCGGCACATGTCACCAGTCTCCCCCCTCAAGCAATCGAACGTATGTTCACACGAACACCCCAAAGGAGCTCGCCTCGCAAAATCGAACAGGCGTACCATTGCCGTGTGGCTAAGACCTATGACTTTCCGAGCGACCTGCGCGCCGGTCAGGAGGAGCTGCATCAGGTCCGGGCCGAGCTGTCGGCCCTGCTGAAGCGTCTCCCCTGGTCGGTGGAGCCCCTGGACGGATTCAGCGACGCGGGCGGCTGGCGCAAGATCGAGCGCCCCGCGTCCCCGGGCTGGACGGCCGACGAGCAGGCCGAGGTGGAGAAGCTGCGGCGGCGTGAGCACGAGCTCGCGGTGTTCGTGAGCTGCCACCGCTTCTGGTCGGAGGTCGCCACCGAGGACCGGGTGGAGGCCCGCACGCACCTCAAGCACGCGCACGGGACCCCATCCGGGGGCGAGGGCTGAGCGTTCCGCTGGACGTGGCGCGATGTGCCGGTGTTCGTCTGCGGCGCCGTTGTGGCTGGTCGCGCAGTTCCCCGCGCCCCTTTGGGGCGCTGCCACACCGCAGCGGACTTGGCCCGACCCGCCTAGCCCTTCTTGCCGAGCAGCTCCTTCATCTCGGCGATCTCCGCGGTCTGGCCGGTGACGATGTCCTCGGCCGTGTCCTTGGCCGGCTGGTAGCTGCCCTTGTCCTGCTCTGTTCCGGCCATCTCGACGGCGCCCTCGTGGTGTTCGACCATCAAGGTCAGGAACGCGGTGTCGAAGGCCTCGCCGGAGGCCTTCTCCAGCGTCTGCATCTCGGCGTCGTCCATCATCCCGGCCATGCCGCCGGAGCCCGAGTGGTCCATGCCGGGCATCGACTCGTCCGTGGACCCGCCCTCCTCGGGCACGTCCTCGCCCCAGGCCTTCAGCCAGCCGGTCATCTTCTCGATCTCCGGGTCCTGGGCCTTCTCGATACGGGCCGCGAGGTCCTTGACCTCGGTGGAGGAGGCGCGGTCGGCGGCGAGTTCCGCCATCTGGAGGGCCTGCCGGTGGTGCGGGATCATGCCCTGCGCGAAGGTGACGTCCTGGGCGTTGTGCTCCTCACCGGAGGCGGCGGAGGCGTCCGACGAGGCCGACTCGGCGTCACCGCCGCACGCGGTGAGAATCAGCGCGGCGGTCACGGTGACGGCCGCCAGGGCGGCACGGCGGATCGGGCCACGGGTGGTGGTGCTGGTCATGCGGGAACTCCTGGGGAGAAAAGGGTGCGTGGACACGTCGGCGCACCCCCGCCGGCCCGTCGTACGGGCGCGCGGGTGCGCGAAGCGGTGTCTAGATCCGCAGGAGTTGGAGTTCCGCCAGGGAAGGTGGCGCGCGAGCGCCGTCGGGGGCCGCGGCCGCGTACGGGCACGGGATCTCGTCCGATACGGCCACGGGTGCGGGGTCGGCCGCCAGGCCCGGCAGGACCGGTCCGCCGCTCACCGCGGCCGAGGCGCAGGTCGAGTCGGCATGCCGGGCGTGTCCGCCCCCGCAGTGGCCCTCGTCGCCCGCACAGCCGTCATGGGCCTCGGCGGACGCGACGACGGCCATGGGCCGCGCCTCCGCGTGCGCGGACTGGGCTCCCCCGGGCGCGAGCCCGTGCATGCCGAGCAGGCCCACGAGGAGCCCGAGCACGCACACCGCCCTCCGCCACAGTCCGTTCACAGCCGTCATCCTAGGGGTTGCGTGACCCGGACATGCAAAAGGCCTCCAGATCTCTCCGGAGGCCCTCGCTGTTCCCTGGTGGGCGCGGACGGTTTCGAACCGCCGACATCCTGCTTGTAAGGCAGGCGCTCTACCCCTGAGCTACGCACCCAGGACGAGTCGACAGCCTACATTGCCCGGGGCCGTGTCCCGCAAACCCGTATCGGCCCGACGGCCCCGGTGGGAAAGTCACGGTCCGCACGGCGAACTGACCGGCCCGTGTGTTCGTCTTCAACCGGTGGGAGAATGAACACCGGTTCAGCGAATCACAGCACGGGAGAGGGATGTGACGGCGACACCACCGCAGCCGTACTCGCCGTTGGTGCCGCGCGCACACCGCCCGGCGGTGAAGATCGCGGTGAGGGACGCGGTGAACGACGCGGTGAAGGACACCCTCACCCTCCTCGCCCTGCCGCTCGTCGTCGCGCTCGCCCTGCCCGCCGCGTTCGCCGGCGGCGGCACCCGGCGCTGGTTCGGCGGGCGGGCGGAGGGCCAGCGGGCCGAGGCTCAGGCCGCGAAGGACGCGGCGGCGGCCGCGTTCTACGAGCTGGACACCGCCCAGCGGGATCTGCGGATCTCCATCGAGACGATCACGGCGGTGGACGACTCCCCGGCCGCGCGGCGCGCGGTGTCCGGCTTCGCGGAGATCGGCCGCCGCATCGACGAGGCCAGCGGCCGCTACATCGAGGCGGTCGACGCCCATGACCTGGACCGGGACGACCTGGAGGCCTCGACGGCCGCGCGGGCGCGGACCGAGCTGACCCGGGCCAAGGACGAGCTGGGCAACGTCAAGAAGGAGCTGGATCGTTTCGCCGAGGGGCTCGGCCCGCTGCTCGGCAAGGCCGAGACCCAGCTGGCCCGGCTCGCGCCCGCCGTGGAGCGGGCCCGGCAGACGCTGCTGGCCGCGTCGAACGCGCTGGACGCCGTACGACGGACCGGGCTCACGGCGGACGACCTGGCCGCCCGGCTCGCCGCCCTCGGGCCCGAGCTGACCAAGCTGAACCAGGGCGCCGGGCAACACGGCGTGCCGCAGACTCTGGAGCGGGCCGAGCGGGTCTCCCGGGAGGCCGCGGCGGTCCGGGCGGAGGCCGAGCGGCTGCCGGAGAAGGCCGCGGAGATCGACCACCGGCTGGTGTCGCTGCGCACGCGAGCGCAGGCGCTGACGACGCGCGCGGGCCAGGTCGACCCGATCCTGAGCGAACTGCGGCGGCGGTTCGCGGCGGCCTGCTGGCAGGACCTGCAGCGGGTGCCCGAGCAGGCCGTGGAGAACGTACGCCAGGCGGAGGCGAAGCTGCGGGAGGCGCAGGCGGCGCGGGACGCCCAGCGCTGGCCGGACGCCACCTCGCTGCTGTCCACGGCGCGGGCGCTGCTGAACACCACCGACGAAGCCGTCTCCGCCGCCGGTGAACGGATGAACCGGCTGAACGCCGTGCAGAAGGATCCGCAGGCGGAGATCGACCGGACCCGGTTCGCGATCCGGGACGCGCAGCGGCTGGCCATGGCCGGGCGCAACACACCCGATCCCCGGCACGCGCGCCCGCTGGACGACTCGGTGGCCCGCCTGGAGCGGGCGATCGGCACCCTGGAGGGCCGCCACCCCGACTACTGGCACTTCCTCACCGAGACGGAGGCGGTCCGGCAGACGGTCGGGGGCGTGGTGGCCCGGATCCGCGAGGAGCGCGGCGCGTCCCACTGACGGACGCCACGGACGCCGGCACCGCGGACGTTTGCCGCCTGGGCCGGGCGGGCGGATATTGGGGTGTACGTAAGCCTCCGTCGGCACGTCCACGCACAAGGAGGCGGAGATGGCCGCACACGCACTGCACACCCGGCGTCGGATCAGGCTCGACGACCACTTGCCCGTCGACCACCGGCTGAACCTGGTCTACCGGATCGGGGCGGGGCTGATGGGCCTGGGGCTCGTCGTCTTCGGGATCTTCGGTGTCATCGACGAGATCGGTTTCTTCGACACCGGCGGGGACGAGGTCTGGAGCCTGAACACCAACGGCGCGCTGAGCTGGCTGTCCATCGGCGTCGGGCTGCTGCTCTTCGTGGGCATGGTGATCGGCGGGAACTTCGCGTCCACGCTGAACATGACCTTCGGCGTCCTGTTCATCCTCAGCGGCTTCCTGAACATGGCGCTGCTGGAGACGGACTACAACTTCCTGGCCTTCAAGATCCAGAACTGCATGCTGAGCTTCGTGATCGGGATCCTGCTGCTCGTCTTCGGGATGTACGGCAGGGTCGGTTCCGCCCTGCCGCACGACAACCCGTACTGGCGGGCCCGCCACCCGGATCTCGTGGAGAGCGAGTCCGAGCGGCGGGACCAGTCGGATCAGGTGCGGTAGGCGTAGTAGTACGCGTTCGGGTACGACGCGACGAGGCTCGCCACCGACCGGCGGAGCGTGTTGTTGGAGTGGTAGGTCACGTACGGAACGCCGTTGGCCTTGTACGTGACGATCATGGTGTGGTCCTTGGACCCGTCCCGGTCGAAGTCCACCTGGAGGACGTCGCCGACCTCGAGCTGGTAGACGTTCGCCAGCGCGGTGGTCCGCTTGGAGTTCTGGGCGAACCACGACCACTCGTTGACGCCGACGAACGAGTCCGACTGGATGTCGGCGTTGCCGAACCACTTGGTGTAGTCGTAGACATAGCCCGGGACGTGCTTCCAGCCGCCCGCCTTCAGCGACTGGCTGACGAAGTTGGTGCAGTCGCCGCCGGCGCCGTGGCCGTTGAAGTCCGGGTAGTCCTTGTTGTAGGTGTACACGTATTTCTCTGCGTAGGCCGCCATGGCCTTGTAGTCGTACGTGGTGCCCGTCTTCGGCACGGCGGCCGGGTTGCGGGTGGTCGCCGCGCGCGGGGCGTTCGGCATGGTGTCGTCCGCCGTGGTGGCCTTGACGGACGTCGGCTTGGAGACCGTGTTCACCGCGAGGCCACCCTGGTCGGTGTCCGCGATGCCGGTGAGCTGCCAGTTGCCGTGCCGGTCGGCCTTGAAGGTCAGCTCGTGCTGGGCCTGGAACCCCGTGGTCTTCGGCTGTCCGGCGGTGGCGTTCGCGTAGGTCAGGGTCGTGGTCTCGGTGACCGCTGCCTTGGCCGTACGGCCCGTCACCCGCGTGGCGTTCAGGGTGACGGTGGTGGCGGCCTTGCTGTACTTCTCGCCGGCCTTCGCCAGCTTGTCCTTGCGCTGTCCGAGCGAGGACAGGGCGGCGTCCTCGGTGCGGGCCGTGCCGGCGGACAGCTTGACGTCGCCGGAGAAGCCGTTGGTCAGCGGCTTCTCACGGTCGCCCTGCCGACCGGTGACCAGGGCGTCGGTGCGGTCGGTGAAGACCGCGTCCGCCAGCCGCTGGAAGGTGGCCTTCGTCTGTGCGTCGACCGTGGGGTCGTCGACGACCGCGGCGCCCGCGGACCAGTTCGGCAGGAGCGCCGCCCCCGCGACGACCGAGGCGGCGGCCGCCCCGGCTATCGTGAGGCGACGCCGCGAACGGCTCAATTTCCTTGACTTCACTGATGTTTCCCCTCTTGCCCGGCGGAGGGATGCCGGGGAGGGCATCTTTGCACGGCGTGTGTGGGTGATGTGAAGAGGGGGGCGGTTGAGGTTTGGTTACTTCGCGCCCGCCTCACGCCTCACTTCACGACGGTCGACCAGTCCGGGCTCTGCGCCGGGTCCAGGCTGCGCATCCGCTCCAGCGTCTCGGGCTCCTGCACGTCCATCCAGTCGGCCAACTCCTTGAAGGACACGCACTTGACGTCCTTCTTGGTGCACACGTTCTCGATGACGTGGTCGACGGCCTTCATGTAGATGCCGCTGTTCCAGTTCTCGAAGTGGTTGCCGATGAACAGCGGGGCCCGGCTGCCGTAGTACACGCGGTTGAAGCCCGACATGTAGGAGTCGATGGTCTCCTGCTGCCACTCGGCGTACCTGGAGGGGTCGCCCTCGGTCTCGCCGTTCGACTGGTTGTACAGGAAGTT
This sequence comes from Streptomyces sp. T028, assembly GCF_048159505.1. Classification (NCBI taxonomy): domain Bacteria; kingdom Bacillati; phylum Actinomycetota; class Actinomycetes; order Kitasatosporales; family Streptomycetaceae; genus Streptomyces; species Streptomyces sp. T028. The sequence continues at coordinate 171,560 of NZ_JBLRVZ010000050.1, read as the reverse complement.
GAAGTCCATGGACAGCGCCTGCACGTCACCGTAGGGCAGCATCTGGAGCGGGAAGTCCCACAGGCCGTCCTTCTTCGTCGGCCAGACCTGGAAGCCGCCCGGGTTGGACGCGTCGTAGCGCCAGCCGTAGCTCTTGGCGGCCTTCACCAGGTTCTCCTGCCCTTCCAGGCAGGGCGCCCGGCCCCCGGTGACCTCTTTCTTGAAGTCGAAGGGCAGCGGGTCCATGTCCGTGTAGCCGGTGTTGGTCTTCCAGTTCTCCACGAACTCGTAGAACTGGTCGATCTCGCTCTTCCACTGGGCGACGCTCCAGTCGTCGCCGCCCTTGGCGCCGCAGAAGTGCCCGTTGAAGTGGGTGCCTATCTCGTTGCCCTCCTCCCACGCCTCGCCGAGCTCCTCCAGCGTGGTGCGGATGTGCTCGTCGGTGGGGAAGCTGATCGCCGCCGAGCCCTTGGAGTGCATCGGCGGGGAGTACAGGTCCCTCTTGCTCTTGGGCAGCAGGTAGATGCCCGTGAGGAAGAAGGTCATATGGGCGTCGTACTTCTTGGCCATCTGGCGGTAGTGCTCGAAGAGCCCGTCGTCGCCCGCGAGCGCGCCGTCCCAGGAGAGGACCACGAACTGGGGAGGCTTCTCACCGGGCTTGAGGGGTTCCGCCTTCAACTGGTCCTTCTGCGGACCGGTGTACGAGGTGGAGCCGTCCCCCAGGACGTGGGTCTTGCCGTCCCACTCCGGCTCCTTGCTCGTCTTCGCCGACGCCTTCTTGCTGTCCCCCGAGGACGCCGTGGGCTGGGTGTTGTCGGTGCGGTCGAGCACCAGGTAGCCGCCCATCAGCGAGGCGACGACGAGAAGCGCGGCCAGGGTGAGGAACCCCGGGTGCGCGGCGGCGGTGCGGCGCGGGGCCGGTGCCTTGCGGCGGCGGCCCGACGGTGACTTCATGTGCGGATCATTCTCCCGGTTGGGGACGCGGGGCCCGTTCGGTGGTCAGCCGAGCGGGCTCATGGCACCTGACCAAATGCCGTACGGGACGCTGTCGTCGGTGGTTCCGGCGATGCCCTCCAGAGGCAGTGGTTCAAGACTCTTGGTGAGGTCGATGCGGTACACCACGACCGCCGTGGACACCTTCTCGGCGGTACCGACGTACCAGGATGTGGTGTCCTTGTCGTTGGTGCCGGCCTTGCCCGCCGGGGCGGACCCGGGCTTCGAGACGGGCACGTCGGACGGGTGGGCGGTGCGGAAGGCGTCGGTGAGCGCGGAGGTGACCTCCTCGGCCACCGCGGTGCGCATCGCCTGCTTGGGCTTCGGGGTGTCCAGGACGACCTTGGAGCCGTTCCTGGTGAGCTTGCGCACCGAGTACGGCTCGGTGTGCTTTCCGTCCGCGGCGAAGGTGGAGTAGCCGCTCGCCATCCGGATGGCGCTGGGCGTGGAGCTGCCCAGGGACAGCGTGGGCACCTGGGCGCCGATGCTGGACGACAGGAAGCCGGAGGCCTCCGCGGTCTCGCGCACCTTGTCCAGGCCGGTGTCCATGCCGAGTTGCATGAACGGGCTGTTCACCGACAGCTCCAGCGCTCGGTGCAGGGAGATCTGGCCGTAGGACCTCCCCCCGTCGTTCTCGGCGGCGACCCGCTTGCCGTTGCGGTCCCAGTAGTAGCCCTCGGGGGTGGTCAGCAGCACCTTGTTGTCGCCGTTGTAGAGCGACTGGCCGGTGACGACGGTGGTGTCGCCCTCACGGGTCTTGTGGATGCCGTTCTCCAGCCCCGCGGCGTACACGAACGGCAGGAAGGCGCTGCCGGCCGGGACGGTGGTGGCGTTGGACTCGTTGTAGCCCTGCGTACGGTGGTCGGGGCCGCCGTAGACGGCGAGGATCCGTCCGTCGGAGGCGACCGACGCGGCGCCGTAGTGGGCGGTCTTCGCCTTCTTCGGCGCGTCCTTGAGCGCCTTCTTGCGGGCGTCGGTGACGGCCTCGGTGAGCTCGTCCTCCCGCTTCTTGTCGAAGGTCGTGTAGATCTGGTAGCCGCCCAGGTCGAAGGCCTTGTCGGAGATGCCCGCGGCCTTCTTGACGTACTGGGAGGCGAGTTCCACCAGGTAGTCGGTCTGCTCACCGGTGTCGTAGAGCGGGTTGCTCTTCAACGGCTCGGGGAACTTCCTGTACTTGGCCCGCTCGGCCTTCGACAGCTTGCCGATCTCGACCATCCGGTCCAGGGTCCAGCTCCAGCGCTCTACGGCGCGGGCGCGGTTGGCCTTGCTGACGGCCGGGTCGTACAGGGCCGCGCCCTTGAGGAGGGAGGCCAGGAACGAGGCCTCGCTGGCGTTGAGTTCGCCGACGTCCTTGCCGTAGTAGGCCTGGGCCGCGCGCTGGATGCTGTAGGCGCCGCGGCCGAACCAGCTGGTGTTGAGATAGCCCTCGAGGATGTCGTCCTTGGTCATCTGGTTGTCCAGCTTGAGGGAGATCATCGCCTCGGTGAACTTGCGGCTGAGGGTCTGGTCCTGGTTCAGGTAGACGTTCTTGACGTACTGCTGGGTGATCGTGGAGCCGCCCTGGGTGTCGCCCTGGCCGATCGTGCGGAACAGGGCGCGGCTGATGCCCTTCACGGAGATGCCGGGGTCGCTGTAGAAGCTCGCGTTCTCGGCCGCGAGGACCGCCCAGCGGACGTCCTCCGGGATGTCCTTCAGCGGCATCGCCTGGCGCTGCACCCAGCCGGTGCGGGCCATGGGCGTGCCGTCGGACCAGAAGAACACGTTGTCCTGCTGGGTGGCGTACGAGTTGAGGTTCTCCGGGATGTCGGTGGCCGCGTAGGCGACGACGAGGAAGAAGGTGCTCAGGCCCAGGGACGCGAAGAAGCCCCCCAGGCACTGCCGCCAGGAGGGTATCCAGCGCCGCCAGCCGGTGCGGCCGGGGCGGGGGTACTGTGGGCGGAGCTTGCGGAGGTAGGGAGTGACACGAGTCACATAGGGCCCCAGGACCGCGAGAAGGGGGGCCAACCGGGACGCCAAAGCCGCGGATATTCGGGCAAAGAGGGAGGGACGGGGGGCTTTACGGCGGTTTCCCGAAGTACGCGCTTTCTCCGAACTCGCCGACGTGTCAGGTACCTTGGGTATGTCCGACACTCGCAGCTGCATCGTCTCGTCCGCCCGGAAAGAAGCAGGGACCTTCAACTGCATGGTCTCGTCCGGCTTTTGGGGCTCCTCCCCCTGCCCCACCTGGGCCACTACGCGTCTCCCTCCGCACTTCCGTGTTGCTCGCACAGGCAGACGTACAGACGTACGAGGGTTTGACATGGTTGCCGTGGACTCGGCTGCAAACCCTGAATCCCCCCGACCTCGCGGTTCATCGCGGCACCCTCAAATTACCAGCGCTCTTCGCAAAGTCTCCACATAAGAATTCGACAGAAGCGAACACTGCCAAAACTCATGACGGCCCTTCCGGGCATATGGGGATTAGGGCCTGTCCGGCGGATCATGCCGGAGACGCGGGGCTTGGCACGCCTGCCTGCGGCGTTGTCGTCGGTTGCCGACGCTCCGCGTCGACGCCCTCCTCCGCCTTGCAGTCAGACGCCCCAAGCCCCGCTCACCTGCGCCGATAAGGTGCCGCTGCTTTCCTCCGACCTGATCCGCCGGACAGGCCCTAGCCTGTCCGCATGCCTCGCTACGAGTACCGCTGCCGGACCTGCGACAACACGTTCGAACTGAGCCGTCCCATGGCGGAGTCCTCCGCTCCGGCGGCCTGTCCGGACGGACATGAGAACTCCGTGAAGCTTCTGTCCACCGTGTCCGTCGGCGGAACGGCGACCGCCCCCGCGCCCCGGTCGGGCGGCGGGGGCGGAGGCGGCGGCTGCTGCGGCGGAGGCTGCTGCTCCTGAGAGGCCGCGACTGACAGACTGTCAGCGGACTCCCGCCGCCTCCTTCAGGAACTCCCGCAGGATGCGCTCCCCGGCGAGGACGCCCCGCTCGGGCAGGGCGGTGATGTCGGGGGCCGTCCACTCGGTGTCGGCCAACTCGCCGTGCCCGGGCCGCCAGCCGCGGTCCACGGCCAGCAACAGGTCGGCGTCGAGCAGGGAGTCACCGGCGCCCAGGGTCAGTTCGGCGCCGCTGCGGCGGGCCACCTCGCGCACGGCCGCGCTCTTGGTCAGCGGCTTCGGCACCGCGTAGATCTTGCGGCCCTGCAGCGACACCGTCCAGCCCCGGTTCTCCGCCCAGGCCGCCAGCTCCTTCACCCACGCCTCGGGCAGCAGCTCGCGCTCCACGACGAGATAGGCGAACAGGTCCTCGGCGACCCGGTGCTTGCGCACCCACAGCGGGTCGGCGGTGGCCTCCAGATGCGCCCGGACCTCGTCGAGGGGCGCGCACTGCTCCGCCAGCCGGGCCAGGACACCCGCGTGCCAGTCCTGGTCGGAGACGCCGTCGACCAGGATGTGGCCGCCGTTGGCGCAGATCGCGTACTTCGGGGCCGGCCCCGGAAGATTGATCCGCAGGTACTGCTTGCGCGTCCGGGTCGTCGTCGGCGTGAACACCGCCGCGTCCCCGAGGGCGGTCAGCAGCGCGGCCGCCGTCTCCGTCATGAACGACAGCGGCCTGGCCTCGTGCACCTCCACGCACAGCAGCCGCGGCGCCCGCGCGTCGGGCATGGTCAGCGCGAGGGCCGACGGGGAGTAGATCAGCGTACGGTCGAGGTCGCTCGCCACCAGCACCGCCATCAGACCGTCACCGCCTTGCCGTCGGCGCCGGTCGCCCCGCGCGTGTACTTCGGGTGGATCAGCCCCACACAGGTGTACGGCAGTTCGCCGACCTCCTCCACGGGCACCCCTCTCTGCTCCGCGAGGAGCCGTACGTGGTCCAGGTCGGCGCCCGCCCCGGCCCGCGCCAGGATCTTCCACGGCACCCGGCGCAGCAGCACCCGGGTGGTCTCACCGACGCCCGGCTTCACCAGGTTCACGTCGTGGATGCCGTACTCCTCGCTGATCCGCTCGACGGCCGCCCAGCCCTCCCAGGTGGGCGTACGGTCGCTCGCGAGCAGTTCCTTCACAGCGGCGGCCACCGCGTCCGCGACCTCGCCGAAGCGGGCGGCGACGGCGTCCAGGAAGGCGACGGAGACATCGGCGCCGGCCAGCTCGCGGTAGAACTTCGCGCCGTGGAAATCGTCCGGGCCGACCAGGTCGGCGCGGAGCACGGTCCGCGAAATAAGCCCCGAGACGGTCGAGTTGAGGCACGCGGACGGGATCAGGAAGTCCTCCCGGGTGCCGTACGTCCGCACGCAGGAGCCCGGGTCCGCCAGCACCGCGATCTCCGCGTCGAACCCGGCCGCACCGCCCGCCGCCTCGAACTCCTCGATCGCCGCGGCCAGTTCCCGGGTGATGGCGCCCTTGCCGGTCCAGCCGTCCACGAACACCACGTCCCGCGGGTCGTGGTGGGCGGCCAGCCAGCGCAGCGCGTTGGCGTCGATGCCCCGGCCGCGCACGATCGACACGGCGTAGTGCGGCAGGTCGAGACCGTGCCGGTACTGCGCCCAGCGGCGCATCAGGACGCCGACCGGGGTGCCGGCGCGGGCGAGCGAGACGAGGACGGGCCGCGGCGACCGCTCCGCGATCACCGTCTCGGTGACGACACCCACGGCCTGCGCGATGCGCGCCGCCGACGTCTCCAGCGCCGCCTGGAACAGCTCCTGGTACTGCTCGCTCGGCTGGTACTCGACCGGCAGCGACTCCGCGTAGTGCGCGCCGCCGCTCTGGATGGCCTCCTCCCGCTCCTCGGTCGGCGCCTCCAGCGTCACGTCCGAGAGGTCCTGGAGCAGCCAGCCGACCTCCTCGGGCGCGTACGAGGAGAAGGCGGGGCCGCGGAGGGGCTCGGGCAGCATGGCGGGTCTCTTTTCGGGCAGTGCGGCCGCGTACAGCGGCTCGGGGACGTACGACGGTACGACCGCGAGGACCACGTGCGGGGTGTGCGCGGCGAGCTGGGCGAGAAGGCCGTCGGGGGCGTGCAGGGCGGGGGTGTCCGCCACGGAGTCGACGACCGCGATCACGGCGTCGAACCCGGCACCGGCGACGTTATAGGCATAGCGGTCGCCGGGGCCGTCGGCGGGGTCGTCATGGGCGGGGAAAACGATTCGGCTGCGGATCGCGTAGCCGGGGTCGTCGACCGCGAGGACCGGGGAGCGGGTGGTGGTGGAGTAGCGGATCTCCGTGTCGAGCGTCCGCTCCAGTTCCTCGGCCAGGCGGAGGGGGGTGTACATCAGTTCCTCGAACCCGAGGATGTGCACGCGGCGTGCGTTTTTCGGCAGTGCGGTTGCCAGGCGGGCGGCCATTGCGGGGAGTGCGGCGTTCAGTTGTGCCCTGTGGGCGGGGGTGAAGCCGTGGCGACCTCCGTCGGGGAGGCCGGGGGGCCAGTTGAGGTCTATTCGGTTGTGTGTCGGGTGCGGGTCGGTGGGGGTTGATCGCGCCCACGCGGCGGAGCCGCATATGTCACCGCCCCGCGCCCCTGAGTAAGTCGACTCGTGCTTGGCTACCAAGTCCTGGCCTCTTTCCAGGACGCCGTCCGGTAGGCGGACCGTGCCCGATGCTGCCGCCACCAAGTCCACCCTCGCGCCTATCTCTCTCGCGAACGCGTCCAGGCGGGCCGCGTCCGCGGGGGAGCGCATGTCCACCAGGGCGACCACCACGTAGCGGCGGCGGGGGTAGCGGTCGTGGAGGTCGCGGATCGTGTTGAGGACCGTGTTGCCCGTGGAGAACTCGTCGTCGACCAGGACCAGGGGGCCGTCGCCGACCAGGAGGGAGGGGTCCTCGGGGAGGAGGAGGTGGGAGGTGGCGTGGGAGTGGGACTCCTCGAAGCCGCCCGCCCGGGCGACGCCCGCGACCGGGCGGCGGGTGGAGTGCAGGTAGGGGGCCGTGCCCAGGCCGTCGGCGACGGAGTGGCCGAGGCCCGTGGCCGTCTCGGCGTAGCCCAGGACGACCGCCCGGGCGCTGTCCCGCTCACCGAGCAGTTCGCGCACCCGGCGCCCGAGGGCGACCCCATGGCCGTACACCACGGACGGGGACTGCGGGACGTGTTTGCCGAGCACGTTGGAGACCAGCAGATGGGCCCGCTTGGGGTTGCGGCGCAGGGCCAGTCCCAGCATCTGCGTCAGCGTGTCGTCCCCCACGATCCCGACCCCGAGCCGCTCGGCGACCCAGCTGCCGGACCAGACCCCGGTGTTCACTGCGTTGTTCATGCGTCCCTAGAGAGTGAGGTGGTTTCAGCCGGGTATGCCGGCGGCGAGCAGGTCGACGAAGCTGACGTCCTCGTTGGCCACGCCGAAGACCTCGGCCCGGAGCATGGTGCGCTCGGCCCAGGCGCGGTGCGGCTTCACCTCGTTCATCTTGTTCGTGTACTGCGACCTGAGGACACCCCCACCGCCGCGTTCCGGCCGCAGGATGTCCGCCGCGTCGCTGTACTCCTCGTGACTGACGACCGACAGCGCGTGCACGGCCGGCACGTGGGAGGGGTGGATGCAGGTCTTGCCGAGCAGGCCGTTGGCCTGGTCGAGGGAGATCTCGCGCAGCAGCCCGTCCATGGCGTGCTCAATCAGTCTCTCGCGCAGTTCCACCGCCTGTCCCTCCAGGAAGGGGCTGTGCCGCAGCATCGGCTTGAACATGCGCTCCGGGACCCGGAAGTACTCCCACACCGGCCCGGTCACCGTGAACCCGGTGCCGTCGGCGCGGCCCAGCATGTTCACCACGTCGGCGATCACGGAGGCGACGATCTGGACGTCGTAGGCCGTCATGTCGGGCGCCCGGCGCAGGCCGTACGCGGAGCAGAAGTCGGTCACCCCGAGGCGCAGCGCGAGCACTCGGCCCCGGTACTTGTCGACCGCGCGGGCGATGCCCTCCAGGGCGTCCACCCGGGACTCCCGGTACATCAGCTCGGGGGTCTCCAGGACGGGCATGCCGAACAGCCGGCGGCCGCTCGCGTGCTCGGCGGTGGCGAGGGCCTCCAGGAAGGGGATGCCGCGTTCCTCGGTGAACTTCGGGAAGACGAACCCGCTCAGCAGGTTCGTGTGCGGGCCGAGGCGGCGGACCAGGTCGGGGATCTGCTCGGGCGTGCGCACCCGGATGAACAGCAGCGGCCGGTCGAGGTCGGCACGCCCCGCGAGGTCGGCGAACTGCCGGACGAGGTTCTCCTCGCCCGCCAGGACGTCCTCGTCGCCGATGGAGTCCTCCAGGCACAGCACCATCGAGACCACGCCGCGCCCGGTCTGCTTGACGACGTCGTCGGCCAGCCGGGGCCGGGTGGCCGGGCTGTAGAGCGTGGCGCCCAGGGCCGCGGAGAGCACCCTGGCCGGGGAGTCGGCGTCGAAGACGCAGGGCTCCCGGTGGAAGAGGCGCTGACGCACCTCTGGGGCGAGGTGCCCGAAATGACGCATAAATCTCCCCCATGTTACAAGGTCAGGCTGTGGATTCCACAAGAGGTGGCCGGTAATAGTACGTAGAAGTCCATGTCAGGGGTTCCCTCCGGGCATGAACTTCAGGTAACTCGCCCGTGTGGGTTCCCCTGTGTGTCCGTGTACCCCGCGTTGTCGTGATCAGGACCGAGAGGGCAGGATGACCGCATGACGCACGCGATGCTGAAGGGGTCCAACGTCCCGCTCAAGGCAACCACGGTACGCGCTGTACTGCGCTGGACGCCCGGGCAAGGAGTCCCGGACGTCGATGCCTCCGCACTGCTCCTCGGCCCCGACGGCCGCGTGCGCTCCGACGAGGACTTCGTCTTCTACAACCAGCCCCGGCACCCCTCCGGGAAGGTCTGGCGGCTGGGCAAGAAGCGGGGTGCCGAGGGCCTCACCGACACCATCCAGACGGATCTGGCCGGTGTCGAGCCCGACGTCAGCCAGATTCTCCTGGTCGCTTCGGCGGACGGCGTCGCCTTCGACACCGTACGGTCGCTCAGCATCCTGCTGTACGACGCGACGGCCGACGGTGACCCGATCGCCACGTTCGACATCCGTCCCGAGACGGGCGAGGAGACGGCGCTGATCTGCGGCGAGCTGTACCGCCGCGGCGAGGGCTGGAAGTTCCGCGCACTGGGCGAGGGCTACTCCAACGGCCTCAAGGGCCTGGCGACGGACTTCGGCATCTCGGTGGACGAGGCGGAGGAGGCGGCCGACTCCTCGGACCCCACCCCGGCCCCGCTGCCCCCCTCCCCGAGCCTCTCCCAGCCGCTCCCCCCGGAACAGCCCACCTCGCAGGTCCCCCAACAGCAGCAACAGCCGGCCTACGGCTACCCGAACAACCTCCCGACCCACGGCTACGCCTACCCGGACGGTTCCTTCCAGCTACCGCCCCAAGGGCCACAGTTCATCGGCCGGTGAGTGGGGACACCTCCGCATTATTTCTCCACCTTGGTCTTGTAACCCCGCCCCCACTGCAGCCCCCACCCGTACAACCGGTCCAGCTCCGCCTGGAACCCGTACACGAACCGCACCTCCCGCCGCACCAGCAACTCCCCCTTCACGTTCTCGATCATCACCACGGCGCACGACCGGGCCTGCGGATGCCGTTCGTCGAGGCCTATCTCGATCCGCGGCCCGTTGCTGGGATACAGCGTCACCATGGCGTGCGTCCGGTCGAACGCCGGCGTCTGGTCGTAGATGTACACGAACACCAGCAGCCGCTTGATGTCGTCCCGGTGGTCGAGGTTGACGTACATCGTCTCGCCGGACGCCGACCCGAACCGGTCGTCCCCGCTGAGCTTCACGTACGGCGCCGCGTTGACGTCCCCCAGCAGCCCGCCCAGCGGCTGTACGACCCCCTTCGTGCCGTCGGACAGCTCGTACAGACACCCCAGGTCCAGGTCGACGTTGACCATGCTCTGGCTGTGCCCGACGACCTCCGGCGGCCTCAGCGCCTTGAAGGGGTGCCGCAGCAGACTCTCCCGCTGGGGCCCGCCGATGTCCGAGGTACGCATCCGCCAGGTCAGGTTGACCCGCAGGTTCCCCGTGGCCGCGCCCTGTTTGGTCAGGGAGACATAGTGATGCCGCTTGGTCAGTTCGATCGCGTTGGTCGCCGCGCTGCCCGAGTCGAACTCGGCCGTACGGCTCCCCAGAAGCCCGTCGAAGAAACCCATTCCCGCCCCCACGTTGCTCGCACGACATACCGGCGGGGCGGCCGTGGAGGACAGCGTCCTCACCGACCGCCCCGCAAAGAGCGTTCCTCGGTGAAACCCGGTTCACACGGCCGGGCTCACCTCGGGTGTCCACACGCCGTGGCTACACCCCGGACGAGACCTCGGTCTTCTCGTCCGAGGCCTCATCTTTTCCCTCGGCCGCGGCCAGCGCGCGGTTGCGGCGCACGGAGGACCAGAAGGACCAGGCGATCAGGACGACGCCGACGAGACCGGTGATGACCTCGTTGATCTCGTACTGGATGGTGATCATCAGGAGCACGGCGAGGGCGCCGATCGCGTAGTGGGCGCCGTGCTCCAGGTAGACGTAGTCGTCCAGGGTGCCCTGGCGCACCAGGTAGACCGTGAGCGAACGGACGTACATCGCGCCGATACCGAGGCCCAGGGCCATGAGGACGATGTCGTTGGTGATGGCGAAGGCGCCGATCACACCGTCGAAGGAGAAGGACGCGTCCAGCACTTCCAGGTAGAGGAACATGAAGAACGCGGCCTGGCCGGCCAGCAGCACCGCGGACTTCGGCTTGCCGGTCCGCGCGGCCTCTTCCTCCTCCTCGTGCTCGCGTTCCTCCTCTTCCTCGAGTTTGTCCTCGAAGTAGCCGGAGAGTCCGCCGACGACCATGTACGTGATCAGACCGGCGATGCCGGAGATCAGGACGGTCTCTGCCTTGTCGGCATGACCGCCGCCGTGCTGGTGGGCCTGGGTGGCGAAGGTGAAGGCGGTGATGAGCAGGACGATCAGCGAGATGCAGACCGACAGCATGTCGACCTTGCCGAGCTTGGCGAGCGGGCGCTCGATCCAGCGCAGCCACTGGATGTCCCGGTCCTCGAAGATGAAGTCGAGGAAGATCATCAGCAGGAACATGCCACCGAAGGCGGCGATCGCCGGGTGCGCGTCGGTGACGAGTTCCTGGTAGCGGTCCTTGTTGTTGAGCGCGAGGTCGACGGCCTCGATCGGGCCCATGCTGGCACTGACCGCGACGATCACGACGGGGAAGACCAGCCGCATGCCGAAGACCGCGATGAGAACGCCGACGGTGAGGAAGATCTTCTGCCAGAAGGCGTTCATCTTCTTCAGGATTCCGGCGTTGACCACCGCGTTGTCGAACGACAGCGAGATCTCGAGGATGGAGAGGATCGCCACGATGCCGAAGGCCTCCCACCCCCCGTAGAAGACCGCAGCGACCAGGCCGAGCGCGGTGACCGCGAACGACCAGCCGAAGGTTTTCAGAAGCACTGGCTACCCAATCCCTGTGTGTACGGGTCTCCCCCGCGCCGTACTCGGCTTTACGAAACTTTGAAGCTGCAGTCTAGTCGCGCCCTCTTCCGAGCCCACGGGGGACCGGCTTTTGCTCATAACGCGCCAGGAGAGACGTGCTGGGCGAGACGTGAGGGGCGAGACGCGCTAGGAGACGTCCACCCCGAAGTCCAGGGCGATGCCCCGCAGGCCCGACGCGTACCCCTGGCCGACCGCCCGGAACTTCCACTCACCCCCGTACCGGTAGAGCTCGCCGAAGATCATCGCCGTCTCGGTGCTCGCGTCCTCGCTCAGGTCGTAGCGGGCGAGCTCCTGGCCGTCGGCCTGGTTGACGACGCGGATGAACGCGTTGGAGACCTGGCCGAAGGTCTGGCCGCGCTCGTCGGCCATGTGGATGGAGACCGGGAAGACGATCTTGTCGCAGTGGGCGGGCACCTTCGAGAGGTCCACCAGGAGCGACTCGTCGTCGCCGTCGCCCTCACCGGTGAGGTTGTCACCGGTGTGCTCCACGGAGCCGTCGGGGCTCTTGAGCTGGTTGTAGAAGATGAACCACTGGTCCCCGAGCACCCGGCCGCTGTTGCACAGCAGCGCGCTGGCGTCGAGGTCGAAGGGGGCTCCGGTGGTGGAGCGCGCGTCCCAGCCGAGCCCGACCATCACCTGTGTGAGGTTCGGCGCGGCCTTGGACAGGGAGACATTGCCCCCCTTGGCGAGCGTGACGCCCATGATGCTGGTCCTCCCCTGGTGCTGCCACGTGGTGCTTCTTCGGTTGTCCTGCGCGTCCGGCGCCGCCCCTAAACGGTGCGGCGCCGGGCATAGGTGAAACCTTCGGGGCCGTACGGCTCAGACGTTGACGCCGAAGTCCTGGGCGATGCCGCGCAGGCCGGAGGCGTAGCCCTGGCCGATGGCGCGGAACTTCCACTCCGCGCCGTGGCGGTACAGCTCGCCGAAGACCATCGCGGTCTCGGTCGAGGCGTCCTCGCTCAGGTCGTAGCGGGCGATCTCGGTGCCGCCGGCCTGGTTCACGACGCGGATGAACGCGTTGCGGACCTGGCCGAAGGACTGCTGGCGGTTCTCGGCGTCGTAGATCGACACCGGGAAGACGATCTTCTCGATGTCGGCCGGGACGCCGGCCAGGTTGACCTTGATCTGCTCGTCGTCGCCCTCGCCCTCACCGGTGAGGTTGTCACCGGTGTGCTCCACGGAGCCGTCGGGGCTCTTGAGGTTGTTGAAGAATACGAAGTTGGCGTCGCTGCCGACCTTGCCGGAGTTGTTCAGCAGCAGCGCGCTCGCGTCCAGGTCGAAGTCGGTGCCGGTCGTGGTGCGGATGTCCCACCCCAGACCGACGATGACCGCGGTGAGGCCCGGGGCCTCCTTGCTCAGCGATACGTTGCCGCCCTTGCTGAGGCTGACTCCCACGACTCCTCCATTGGTGTCCCGGGGCGGGAAGCCCCGTCGTGCGTTGGATATCGGATCAACGAGTCGATCCTAGTGACGGGTTCCCGCCCCACGCAGGCCCTGGAGTCGATGAATCACGGGTGTCGGCCACGGCGGGGGCCGCTGGGGCTCAGAGGGTGTCGAGAGCCTTGACGTAGTCACCGAGGTCGCGGGCGTCCGGCAGCGCGTTGAGGACGGTCCAGCGGACCACGCCCTCCTTGTCGATGACGAAGGTGCCGCGCACCGCGCAGCCCTTGTCCTCGGCGAAGACACCGTAGGCGCGGGAGACCTCGCCGTGCGGCCAGAAGTCGCTGAGCAGCGGGTACTCCAGGCCCTCCTGCTCCGCGAAGACGCGCAGGGTGTGGATGGAGTCGTTGGAGACGGCGAGCACCTGGGTGTCGCGGTCGGCGAACTTCGGCAGGTTGTCGCGTACCTCGCACAGCTCACCGGTGCACACGCCGGTGAAGGCGAAGGGGTAGAAGAGCAGGACGACGTTCTTCTCACCGCGGAAGTCGGAGAGCTTCACGGTGGCGCCGTGGTTGTCCTTGAGCTCGAAGTCGGGGGCCTTGTCGCCGACCTGGATCGCCATCGCGGGGATATCCCTTCGGGTGGGCTGTCTGGGTGAGAACACCCTACGCAGCCACCGCCCGAAGCCGTCGGACGGGCCGGGCACGAAAAGCCCGGCCCGTCCGGGTCACCTCACTTCTTGGACTTGGCGGCCTTGGGCGTCACCAGCCGGCTGCCACTCCAGTCCTTGCCCACGCTGACGCTCTTGGAGGCGGACAGACCCGCCGTCGTCGCGGCTTCCGAGATGTCGCTCGGCTCCACGTAGCCGTCACGGCCGGTCTTCGGCGTGAGGAGGAGGATCGAGCCGCCTTCTTCGATGTACGTGGTGGCGTCCACCAGCGCATCGGTCAGGTCGCCGTCCTCGTCGCGGAACCACAGCACCACGGCATCGGCGACGTCGTCGTAGTCCTCGTCCATCAGCTCGCTGCCGATGGTTTCCTCGATGGACTCGCGGAGTTCCTGATCGACGTCGTCGTCGTAGCCGATCTCCTGGACCACCTGCTCGGGCTGGAAACCCAGCCTGACGGCAGGGTTGGTCCGCTCCTCCGCGTGGTCCGCGGTCGCGCTCACGGGTTGCCTCCTGATCATGTCTTGGGAACTAACTCAGCCACGCGCGTGCGCGAAGCATTGGCCGTAGTCCACACGGGCGGGGCGGATCGCGCAAGTACCCGGCGGTTCGGACCGCCGAAACGGTGACGATCCTGGCCGTGTCGACGCAACTCCAGGCACGACATCGGGACGGATGGTGACGTACACCACACCTATCTGCCCCGTTTGCGTATTTGAGAACCATCCAAGGGTACGAGACTCGAACAGGCACCGGTTACCCCGGGGTAGAGATGACGTTTGGGCTTCCGAGGTACACGATGGGGGCGGTGCAGATACTGGAGAACCAGCGAGATTCACAGCGAGAGTAAGGAACAGCGTGGCTTCCGGATCCGATCGCAACCCGATCATCATTGGCGGCCTTCCGAGTCAGGTTCCTGACTTCGATCCCGAGGAAACCCAGGAGTGGCTCGACTCCCTCGACGCCGCGATCGACGAGCGCGGCCGGGAGCGGGCCCGCTACCTCATGCTGCGTCTGATCGAGCGCGCCCGCGAGAAGCGCGTGGCCGTGCCGGAGATGCGCAGCTCGGACTACGTCAACACGATCCCCACCAGGGCCGAGCCGTTCTTCCCGGGCAACGAGGAGATCGAGCGCCGCATCCTGAACGCGACCCGCTGGAACGCGGCGGTGATGGTGTCCAGGGCCCAGCGGCCCGGCATCGGCGTCGGCGGCCACATCGCCACCTTCGCGTCCTCCGCGTCCCTCTACGACGTGGGCTTCAACCACTTCTTCCGCGGCAAGGACGAGGGCGACGGCGGCGACCAGGTCTTCTTCCAGGGGCACGCCTCGCCGGGCATCTACGCGCGCGCCTACCTGCTGGACCGGCTCAGCGAACAGAACATGGACGCGTTCCGCCAGGAGAAGTCGAAGGCGCCGTACGGGCTGTCGTCGTATCCGCACCCGCGGCTGATGCCGGACTTCTGGGAGTTCCCGACCGTGTCGATGGGCCTCGGCCCGATCGGCGCGATCTACCAGGCGCGGATGAACCGCTATCTGCACGCGCGCGGGATCGCCGACACCTCGAAGTCGCGGGTGTGGGCGTTCCTCGGCGACGGCGAGATGGACGAGCCGGAGTCGCTCGGCCAGCTGTCCCTCGCCGCCCGTGAGGGCCTGGACAACCTGACCTTCGTCGTCAACTGCAACCTGCAGCGGCTCGACGGCCCGGTGCGCGGCAACGGCAAGGTCATCCAGGAGCTGGAGTCGGTCTTCCGGGGCGCCGGCTGGAACGTGATCAAGCTGATCTGGGACCGCACCTGGGACCCGCTGCTCGCGCAGGACCGGGACGGCATCCTCGTCAACAAGATGAACACGACGCCGGACGGCCAGTTCCAGACGTACGCCACCGAGTCCGGCGCGTACATCCGCGACCACTTCTTCGGTGACGACCACCGGCTGCGCGCGATGGTCCAGGGCATGACCGACGACCAGATCCTGCACCTGGGGCGCGGCGGCCACGACCACAAGAAGATCTACGCGGCGTTCAAGGCGGCCGTGGAGCACACCGGCCAGCCGACCGTGATCCTCGCCAAGACCATCAAGGGCTGGACGCTGGGCCCGAACTTCGAGGGCCGCAACGCCACGCACCAGATGAAGAAGCTGACGGTGGCCGACCTCAAGGGCTTCCGCGACCGTCTGCACCTGCCGATCTCCGACCAGGAGCTGGAGTCCGGCGCGCCGCCGTACTACCACCCGGGCCGGGACTCGGAGGAGATCCAGTACATGCACGACCGGCGCAAGTCGCTGGGCGGGTACGTACCGACCCGTGTCGTGCGCTCCAAGCCGCTCGCGCTGCCGGACGACAAGACGTACGCGGGTGTGAAGAAGGGCTCCGGTCAGCAGTCGATCGCCACGACGATGGCGTTTGTGCGGCTGCTCAAGGAGCTCATGCGGGACAAGGAGCTCGGCAAGCGGTTCGTACTGATCGCGCCGGACGAGTACCGCACCTTCGGTATGGACTCGTTCTTCCCGAGTGCGAAGATCTACAACCCGCTGGGCCAGCAGTACGAGTCGGTGGACCGCGATCTGCTGCTCGCGTACAAGGAGTCGCCGACCGGCCAGATGCTGCACGACGGCATCTCGGAGGCGGGCTGCACGGCCTCGCTGATCGCGGCGGGCTCGGCGTACGCCACGCACGGCGAGCCGCTGATCCCGGTCTACGTCTTCTACTCGATGTTCGGTTTCCAGCGCACCGGTGACCAGTTCTGGCAGATGTCGGACCAGCTGGCGCGCGGTTTCGTGCTCGGTGCGACCGCGGGCCGTACGACGCTGACCGGTGAGGGGCTGCAGCACGCGGACGGCCACTCCCAGCTGCTCGCGTCGACGAACCCGGGCTGTGTGGCGTACGACCCGGCGTACTCGTACGAGATCGCGCACATCGTGCAGGACGGGCTCAGGAGGATGTACGGCGGCTCGCCGGAGCATCCGCACGGCGAGGACGTCTTCTACTACCTCACCGTCTACAACGAGCCGATCCAGCACCCGGCCGAGCCGGCGGACGTGGACGTCGAGGGCATCCTCAAGGGCGTCCACCGTCTGAGCGAGGGCACCTCGGGCTCCGTCCCGGCGCAGATCATCGCCTCCGGTGTGGCCGTGCCGTGGGCGGTCGAGGCGCAGAAGATCCTCGCCGCGGACTGGAACGTCAAGGCGGACGTCTGGTCGGCGACCTCCTGGAACGAGCTGCGGCGCGAGGCCGTCGAGGTCGAGCGGCACAACCTGCTCCACCCGGAGGAGGAGCAGCGGGTGCCGTACGTGACCCGCAAGCTGTCCGGGGCCGAGGGGCCGTTCGTGGCCGTCTCGGACTGGATGCGGTCGGTGCCGGACCAGATCGCCCGGTGGGTGCCGGGGTCGTACCAGTCGCTGGGCGCGGACGGTTTCGGCTTCGCCGACACCCGGGGCGCGGCCCGCCGGTTCTTCCACATCGACGCGCAGTCGATCGTGGTGGCGGTGCTGACCGAGCTGGCGCGGGAGGGCAAGGTCGACCGGTCGGTGCTGAAGCAGGCCATCGACCGCTACCAGCTCCTCGACGTGTCGGCGGCGGACCCGGGGGCTGCCGGAGGCGACGCGTAGCCCACAGAGCACGTAAGGGGTGGTGGAGCCCGACGGCTCCACCACCCCTTACGCGTTCTTTACGATGCGGGCATGCACGAACGAACGGCGCAGGAGCGTTGGGAAGAGCTGAGCCAGCGGCCACTGCTGGCCCTCGCCCTGGTGTTCGCGGTCGCCTACGCCGTACCGATCGTGGACACGTCGGCCGGCCGTACGGTGACGGACGCGTGCACCGTGGTCGAGTGGGTGGTGTGGGGGGCGTTCGCCACGGACTACCTGGTGCGGCTGGCGCTGGCCGAGGACCGGCGGCGGTTCGTCCGCACCCACTGGCTGGACCTGTGCGCGGTGGTGCTCCCGCTCGTCGCGGAGCTGCGGCTGCTGCGGCTCGTCTCCACGCTCCTGCTGCTGGGGCGGCGGGCGCGGATGGCCACGCAGATCCAGGTGACGACGTATGTCGCGGGGGTGGTCGTCGGGCTGCTGATGTTCGGGTCGCTCGCCGTGCTGTCGGTGGAACGGGATTCACCGGACGGGAACATCCGCACGCTGGATGACGCCCTGTGGTGGTCGTTCACCACGATGACCACGGTGGGTTACGGCGACCACGCGCCGACCACCGGGATGGGCCGGATCATCGCCGTCGGGCTGATGCTGTCCGGCATCGCGTTGCTGGGTGTCGTGACCGCCAACATCGCCGCCTGGTTCATCGAGCGTTTCGAGAAGGACGACGTCGAGGAGCGGGCGCAGACGGCGGCGATCATCGCGCTGACCGAGGAGGTCCGGGCGCTCCGCGCGGAGGTCGCCGAGCTGCGGGAACGGCCACCGGTCGAGCACTGAGAGCCTGTGTCATATCCCCGGTCGGATCAGCGCGCGGCGTCATGGGGGCCCCTCCCGCTCGAGCGGAGCCGAGCGTGGGGGAGGAGCCACGTGGGTGTTTCGGCAACGCGGCTGGGGTCCCCCCCTCTGGGGGTGGGGGTCCCCCCTCTGGGGGAGTGCCAGGCGTCGCGCGCCCGGCCGGGGATATGACACAAGCTCTGAACGGCCAGGGCTGCGGCGCGCCGTCCCCCTCCGGCAGCGCGTCGCAGCCCTGGCCGCCCTCCCGTCCGGAGGGCCTGACCAAACTGTGGCGTGTGGCGTGTTCCGGAGGCGAGGGACCTTTAGCGTTGTCACCCTGATAGGGGAATTTCATTGACGTCGCGTCAGGTTCGCCCCCGGATCACGGGCTTCCGTACCGGCCTGCGTACGGGCGTGTGCACGTGCCTCTGAACGGGCCTCAGATGTGGCCGACCCCCGCGCCCGCCTCCGCGTTCTCACCGCGCTTGGTGAGCAGCGCGACGAACACGGCGACGACCGCCACTCCGGCCGCGACCAGGGACGCGAGGCTCATACCGGAGATGAAGGTGTCGTGCGCGACATCGGTGATCTTCGCGGCGACCTCGGCCGGCGTCTCGGGCGTCACCGGCGCCACCCCGACCTGGACCGCCTCGGAGGCCTGGTCCAGCTGGGCGGGGGTGAGCTCGGGCAGGCCCGCCGCGGTCCAGTTGGACGGCAGGTCGCCGTCCACCTTGGAGGCCATCACGGCGCCGAGCACGGCCGTGCCGAGGCTGCCGCCGATCTGCATGGCCGCCTGCTGGAGGCCGCCCGCCACACCCGACAGCTCCATCGGCGCGTTGCCGACGATGACCTCGGTGGCGCCGACCATGACCGGGGCGAGGCCGAGGCCCAGCAGGGCGAACCAGAGGGACATGACGGCGCTGCCGGTGTCCGTCTCCAGCGTGGACATGCCGTACATGGCGATCGCGGTGGCCGCCATGCCGCCGGCCAGCGGGATGCGCGGGCCGAGCCTGGTGATCATCGCGCCCGCGAGCGGCGAGCCGACGATCATCATGCCGGTGAGCGGGAGGAGGTGCATACCGGCGTCGATGGGCTGCATTCCGTGCACGTTCTGCAGGTAGAACGTCACGAAGAACAGACCGCCCATGAAGGCGATGGCCATGAGGACCATCAGGACCACGCCCGCCGACAGCGGGACGGAGCGGAACAGAGCCAGTGGGATCAGCGGCTCGCCGACCTTCGTCTCCCAGAAGGCGAAGGCCGCGAACAGCACGACGGAGCCGAGGACGAACGCCCAGGTCCTGCCGTCGCCCCAGCCCCAGGTCGGGGCCTTGATCAGGGCCCAGACCAGACAGAACATCGCGGCCGACAGCAGCGCGATGCCCAGCAGGTCGAAGCCCCGCGGCGCGCTGTGTCCGTTTTCCGGGCTCCGCCCGAGGGCCGCACGGTGGTCGAGCAGGATCAGCACGCCGAGGACGAGGGCGACGACGCCGACCGGCACGTTGATGAAGAACACCGACTGCCAGCTGACGTGCTCGACGAGGACACCGCCGAGGATCGGGCCGCCCGCGGTGGAGGCGCCGATGACCATGCCCCAGATACCGATGGCCATGTTGAGCTTCTCGGCCGGGAAGGTCGCCCGCAGCAGACCGAGCGCGGCCGGCATGAGCAGCGCGCCGAAGAGGCCCTGGAAGACACGGAAGGTGACGACCAGCGCGATGCTGTCGGACAGGCCGATCGCGCCGGAGGCGGCGGCGAAGCCGACGACGCCTATCAGGAAGGTCTGGCGGTGGCCGAAGCGGTCACCGAGCTTGCCCGCGGTGATCAGGGAGACCGCGAGGGCGAGGAAGTAGCCGTTGGTGATCCACTGCACCTGGGCGAAGGTGGCGTCCAGGTCCTTCTGGATGGCCGGGTTGGCGATGGCCACGATGGTGCCGTCGAGGGCGACCATCATGACCCCGACGGCGACGGTGATGAGGGTGAACCACGGATGGCCGCGCAGTCCCTGGGCCGGCGGCAGGTCCGACGGGGCCGCTGACGCCCTGTCCCCCGGCCCCTTCGTGTCGATGGTGGTCTGACTGGTCATGCGGTCGAGGCTAAGGACAGCCACTGACAATTGACAAACGAGTTCACAAGTCAGTAACTGACACTATGCGAACACTGCGCGAACAGACCCTGCGCGAACGCAAGAAGCGGCGCACCCGGGACGCGCTGCTGCGGGCCGCGGTGGAGCTGTTCGTCACGCGGGGCTACGAGCACACCACCGTGGACGCGATCGCCGAGGCCGTCGACGTCTCGCAGCGCACCTTCTTCCGCTACTTCGCCGGCAAGGACGAGGCCGCGCTGGGCCTGGTGGAGCTGACCGTGGAGCGGTTCGTGCAGGCGGTGCGGGAGCGCCCGGCCCACGAACCCCCGCTGGAGGCGCTGCGCCAGGCCGTGCTGGACGGCTGGTCCTCGATCAACGAGGTCGTGGAGAACGTCGTACCCGTGGAGCTGTATCTGCGGATGTACCGGGTGATCGAGTCGACGCCGGTGCTGCTCGCCGCGTATCTTCGGCGGTCGGCCGAGGTCGAGGAGACCCTCGCGGGTGTGATCGCCGAGCGGGAGGGTCTGGACGTGGACGCCGATCCGCGGCCGCGGCTCGCGGTGGCGGTGTTCAGCGGGGTGATGCGGGTGACGGAGCGGCAGTGGGTGGCCCAGGAGGAGTTCAGCCTGGCCGGCATCCGCGCGCTGACGTCCCGCCATCTCGACCAGGTCGGGCCCGCTCTCCTCGGGAGCTGGCGCGAGGCCTGAAGACCCTGGAAGCCTGAAGGCTTCGGAGGCCTGAAGGTTTTGATGGCCGACGACACGCCGCTCGAAACGTGATACCCGCCACTTTATTAACCTGAGACCCTCCCGTTCTCCTAGTGTGTCCTCCCAGTGACTTCCTTCGACACCTCCCCGCAACTGAGCCTCTGGCGCGCTCTCCCCGCCCTGGCGGTGGTGTTCGTGATGCTGGCGACCACCGGCTGGACCGCCGTACGCCACCACCAGGGAACCACCGCGCTGAAGGCCTCGCGCTCGGCCTGGGAGCACGGCCGGATCTCCGGCCACGCGTTGCCGGCGGCCGACTCGGCCCCGGGCAGCCTCGCCCGCTTCTTCGCATCGCTGACCGCCGCCCAGCGCACCGGGCTCGCGCACGACTACGCGCTCGCCGTGGGCAACATGAACGGCGCCCCCGTCGAGCTGCGCTACCGAGCCAACCGGATCGCGCTGCGCCAGCAGGTGCGGGTGGAGCGCAGACGGATGCACGACAGCCGGCTCACGCCCGCCGGACAGCAGGAGGCCGGGCGGCGCATGCACCGCTTCGAGGCGATGAGCGTCACCGGCCGGCACATCCTCGCCTTCGACCCGGAGGGCGCGGGCCGGGCCGCCGAGGTCTTCGGTGACCTGGACGGCGCCGAGCGGATCTCCGTCGTCGTCCCCGGGGTCGACACCGACCTGCTCACCTTCCAGCGCACCAACCGCAAGTACTCCGCGCCCGTCGGCATGGCCGAGGCTCTGTACACGGCGGAGCGCGAGACGAGCCCCGCGACCCGGACGGCCGTGATCGCCTGGGCCGACTACACCTCCCCCGACGGCCTCGGCATCGACTCGGCGACCGCGATGCGCGCCGAGAACGGCGCCGTACGCCTGAACGCCCTGCTGCGCTCCCTGCCCGGCACCTCACCGGTCTCGATGTTCTGCCACAGCTACGGCTCGGTGCTGTGCGGGGTCGCCGCGCACTCCATGCCGGCCCGGGTGACCGACATAGCGGTGGCCGGCAGCCCCGGGATGCGGGTGGAGAACGCGGCGCAGCTCGGCACCGACGCCCGCGTGTGGGCGATGCGCGACGCCGACGACTGGGTGCAGGACGTACCGCATCTGGAGGTCGGCGGGCTCGGGCACGGCGAGGACCCGATGGCCCGGGTGTTCGGGGCGCGGCTGCTGTCCTCGAGGGAAGCGGACGGCCACGGCGGCTACTTCGTGCCGGGCACCGACAGCCTGCGCAACCTCGCCGGCATCGGCACTGGCGCGTACCGTTCGGTGGAGTGCGCCGACGACTCCGGCGCCTGCCGGGAGGGTTTGTCCGACACGACGACGGCTGGACGCGCGTAGAGACGCAGGAATTGCGGCGTGCGTGGGGAGGGGACGAAGATGCGTGTCCCGCATACGATGAGCCGCATGGGTGACGTACTGGCCGGATTTCATGCCGCCTGGGAGTTCGAGTCCGACTCCGTCCTCATCCGCTACGAACGGGGGATGCGCACGCCCAGGCTGCTGTCGACGCTGGGTGAACGAAGAATTCCGCTCACCGCGCTGTCCGGGGTGACGCTCACCCCCGGCAGGCGCGGGACCGTCGTGCTGCGCGCGGAGCCGCGGGCCGGAGCCGATCCGCTGATCGAGGCGGCCGCGGGACAGCTGAAGGACGGCTCCGACCCCTACCGGCTGGTGCTGCCCGCCGAGCGGGAGGTGCTCGCGGAGTACTACGCCGACGAGCTGCGCTCCCGGCTGAAGGAGTCGGAACCGACGGAACGATTCCTCGTACCGCCGCCGGAGGCGCCGCTGTCCTTCAAGGCGTACGACGGGAAGGCGTCCTTCGACGGGAAGACCGTGCGGTTCCGGTGGTTCTGGACGGGGGCGTCGTCGGCGAAGTGGAAAGCCGGGGACCAGAGCTTCGCCGTGTCGGAGCTGAGCGGGGTCGAGTGGCGGTCGCCGGAGGTGTTCGAGGGGCATCTCCGGTTGGTGCGTGGAGAGGGTTCGCCGGCGCAGGCCGACCAGGACCCGGGGACGGTGGTGTTCGGGCTGGGGTACGGGCCGGTGCACGAGTCGTTGCCGTTCGCGGCCGCGGTCCTGGCCGCCGTACGCAGTCGTGGGGGGGGGGGGGGGGGGGC